>JAQSXP010000059.1 GCA_029256605.1 Devosia sp.
AGCGCATGGGCGTAAACGGGCACGTTCCAGTGCCGCGCCAGATCTTCCAACACCCCGACATGATCGAAATGGCCGTGGGTCTGGATGATCGCTGAGGGCGGCACGGCGCCGAAGCGCGATTCAGCGGCATCGAGGATCTTGTTGCGCGAACCCGGAAGCCCGCTATCGACCAGCACCCAGGGACCGGTTGGGGGTCCGATGAACACCACATTGACCATGACGATGCGCAGATAAGCCAGATCAGGCGCCAGTTCGCGCAGATGCTCGTCCTGCTTGGTTTCGTCGGCTCGAGCGTCGTCGCTCAAGGGTATCTGCACAGCCATGGTGGTTCCTTTGCGCGGAGATCGATTGGATGGATGCGGCGAGGGAGAGGCTAGGCCGGACCTGCCTTCTGGCTTCCGGTGGCAAAGGGTGTGCCTTGCGTCAGCTTCTGGCGCGTGCGCTCCACCTCTTCGTCGCTGACCTCGATGGGCAAGGAGCTGTCATCAGGTATCCCCGCACCGGTTTGTGCGATGGTTTCGTCCTTGGGCCGGTCATTGGCGCCCGTGGTGATCTTGCTGCGGCTCATGGCTCGTCTCCCAGTTAACTCAAGTTATCGGGGCTCGATGGGGCTGAATTCCCACCGCCAGAGTGGAACTGCCTAGGCTGGCAGCGGTTGCACTAGGAGCAACATGGGAGTTGAGATGGAACAGGACGGGACCCCCAGCGATCCGCCGCAGTCGCAAACTTCGGCGACCCTGACCGACCGCGGACGTGGTCCGGCGGAACGGGCCGCATTGGGTGAAGACCCGCGCGGCAGCATCGTGCGCATTATCGTGATCGTGCTCGTCTTTATCGTCGTAGCCGGCACGATCTTTTACCTGCTGCTCAACTGACCGCGACGATCGCGCTGCTTATCGTTGGTAATACTAAAGAGCTGCGCTGTTCTACGGAACCCAAACAGCTCGGGCGAGCTTGTTTGTTCATAACTTGCCCAGGAGGCACTTATGAAGGCTCTCAATCTGATTACTCTACTGTTAATCATCATCGGCGGCATCAACTGGCTGTTGGTTGGCGCCTTCCAGGTCGACCTGGTGGCGCAGCTGTTTGGCGGCCAGGACGGGGCCATCGCCCGCATCGTTTATGTGCTGGTCGGCCTATCGGCCATCTACCAGCTGGTGCCGTTCTTCAAGGCCATGTCCACGGACGAAGTGATCGCCGAGCGCGGCACCACCACGACGACGCGCCTGTAGTTTTATGAGCCGGCGGCCGGAGCCAAGCTCTGCCGCCGGTTTTTTGTGTCTGCCAAGGAGGGAAAATTGAATACGGCCAATCTACAGCTCGAAGGGCTTTATCTGGCGCTTGCGGCGGTCAACCGCGCGCTGATCGATGCGGGCGTGGTCAGCACCGAGCAGCTTGACCTGGCGTTCCGCAAGACCGAGGCCATGGCCATGGGTGCCGAGCGCATGAACTCGCTCTCCCCCGCCGAGCGTGACGCCGTATGTTTCCCCATCCGCGTGCTGCAAACGGCTCTGGAGTCGCCCGAAACGGCTGATTTCACCGAACTAGCCCGCACTGTCGGCATGACCAAGCCACGCTACAACGATCAACAATAAGGGTGAGCACCATGGCTGAGGAAGCTGTGTCTTACCGGCGCATACCGGTCGGGGAGAACGCCGAGAATGCCGTGACTGTCGGGATCGAGGCGGATAGCGACGGCCGGCCCACTGCCGCCGTCTGGTGGCCGTCCACCGGCGATGTGGATGGCGATGAAGTGCAATATGACGACGTGCCCGCGGCCTTCAGCGCCGCGGAAGCCGCACGGCAACTGCACGGCTTCACCGAAGTGGTCGTGGTGCTGCAGGACGACCTGCTGTGGAACCCGGCCTGGGGCGAAATTGGCGCCAGCCGGGATCGCGAGCCGATCGGCGATGTGTCGGACACCGATCTTAACTCGCGCGAGGTTTATAACCTGGCGCGTGGCATCGAGGGTGAGCGCGACGCCTGAGCGTCAGCCCATTGTGCCCAGCAGAGTAGCGCCGACCACGACAATGGCGCCGATGGCGACAAAGATGGCGTAGAGCGCTGTGCCCGGCATCTTGTGGCCATGGCTGTAGTTGGGTCGGCTCCTGGCATCGAGCTTGCGCTCCGAGGCAGTGGGCGGGCTGCCGCCGGCTTCGGCGTCGGTGCCCAGGGGGGCGGTTGCCGGATCGGGAAAGCCGATCTTTTCGCCGGTAGCGCCGCTATCGATGTCGTGGCGCAACTGGTCGGTCGTCGGTGCGTCTTTGGCCATCTGCCATCTCCATTTGCAAGCATAATGCCGGCGCGCGGAGGTGTGTTCCGTCCGGGAACGATCGCGCAGAGGGTGACGTTGACCGGCACTCATTTGTGCGGATCAACCATGAACTTTTCTAATTGCGTGCATCTGTGCGTCGACATGCAGCGCATGTTCGCGGAGGACACGGACTGGCATGTCGATACCCTTGCCGGCGTTCTGCCCGCTATCGAGGCGCTGACGGAGCCTTTTCCGGAGCGAACCGTATTTACCCGCTTTGTGCCGCCCGTAGCGGCTGAGGAGGCCGAGGGTAGCTGGCAGGAGTATTATCGCGCCTGGCCCAATATGCTGCGCGAGCGGCTGGCGCCCGCGATGGTGGACCTCGTGCCTTCACTGCAGCGCTTTGTTCCCCCGGCTGCGGTGATCGACAAGCCGGTTTACTCACCCTGGTGGTCGGGCGCCCTGCATCGGCAATTGCAGGCTCGCGGCGTCGACACGCTGGTGATCACCGGCGGGGAAACGGAAGTGTGCGTGCTCTCTACGCTGATGGGAGCGATCGACCTCGGTTACCATGTCGTGCTGCCCAAGGATGCCGTGTGCAGTTCGGCCGCTGAAACCCATGCGGCGATGCTCTCGATCTATGACAGCCGCTTCGGCATCCAGTTGACGGCCTGCACCACGCAGGAAGTTCTGGATCAATGGCGGCGGGAGGGCTGAACCATGCAGATCGGCTATCACGCTTCACACGAGCAGTTCTCCCCTTCCCAGTTATTAGCCCTGGTGCAGCAGGCCCAGGCCGCGGGGTTTTCCTGCGCCAAGGCCTCCGACCATTTCCATCCCTGGAGCGAGCGGCAAGGCCATTCGGGCTTTACCTGGTCGTGGCTCGGCGCCGCGATGGCGGTGACCGATTTCCCCATCGGCTCGATTTCGGCGCCCGGTTATCGTTATCACCCCGCCATCGTCGCCCAGGCGGCGGCCACCCTGGGTGAGATGTTCCCCAACCGCTTCTGGCTGGCGCTGGGAAGCGGCGAGGCCCTCAACGAGGCGATCACCGGAACCTATTGGCCCGACAAGCCGGAGCGCAACGCGATCCTCGCCGAATGCGCGGCGGTGATCCGGGCGCTGTTTGCCGGCGAAACCGTTACCCATCGGGGCCGGGTGACAGTGGTGGAGGCCAAGCTCTATTCCCGCCCGGCCCAGCCGGTGCCGCTGCTGGGCGCGGCGATTACCCCTGCATCGGCCCGCCATGTCGCCCAGTGGGCCGATGGCCTGCTGATCACGGGGGGCGATGTCGAGGAGATCCGCCCCACGATCGAAGCCTTCCGCGAGAATGGCGGGGCAGGCAAGCCCGTCCACATCCAGCATGCGCTGTGCTGGGCCAAGAGCGAGGATGAGGCGTTCGAGGAGGCGCTGGACCAATGGTCGGCTAATGTGATTGGGGGCGAGGTCAATTGGGATCTGCGCCGGCCGATCGACTTCGACAACGCCACGCGCTTTGTGCGGCGCGAGGACATAGCGGAGGCAGTGTTCATTTCCGCCGATCTCGGTCGGCATCGCGCGGCCATCGAGGCTTACGCTGAACTCGGGGCAAATGCGGTGCATCTGCACCAGGTGGGGCGCAATCAGGCCGAGTTCATCGACGCCTTTGGCGCCAAGGTGTTGCCGGGACTGGATCGGAACGCGGCGGGCGCGCGTTAACCACGCAACACTGGTGGCGAAGGAAGGCGCAAAGGGCGCCTGCCCACCCAACCTTGGAGACCTACATGAAAGCGTTGTGCTGGCACGGCAAAGGCGATGTTCGTTACGATACCGTTGATGACCCCAAGATCGTTCATGGCCAGGACGCCATCATCAAGGTGACCTCCTGCGCCATTTGCGGCTCGGACCTGCATCTTTATGACGGGTTCATGCCCACGATGGAGTCAGGCGACGTGCTGGGCCATGAAACCATGGGCGAAGTGGTCGAGGTGGGCAAGGACAACACCAAGCTCAAGGTCGGCGATCGCGTGGTCGTGCCCTTCAACATCGCCTGCGGCCAGTGCTGGTTCTGCCAGAACCAGATGTTCTCGCTGTGCGACCGCTCCAATCCCAATGCGGCTCTGGCAAGGGCGGCGATGGGCTATTCGCCCTCGGGCCTTTTTGGCTATTCACATATGCTGGGCGGCTATGCCGGTGGGCAGGCCGAATATCTGCGCGTTCCCTTTGCCGATGTCGGCCCGATCAAGGTGCCCGATGAACTGACAGACGAGCAGGTGCTGTTCCTGAGCGACATTTTCCCGACGGGCTATATGGCCGCGGAAAATGCCGAGATCGAGCCCGGCGACACCGTCGCTATCTGGGGCTGCGGCCCTGTCGGGCAGTTCGCCATCCAGAGCGCGTGGCTGATGGGTGCGGGCCGCGTCATCGCCATCGACAATGTCCCCGAGCGGCTCAAGATGGCCGAGGTGCATGGCAAGGCCGAAACCATCAATTTCGATGAAGCCAGCCCCTACGAAGTGCTGTTCCAGATGACCAATGGGCGCGGGCCCGACCGGGTCATCGACTGCGTGGGCACTGAGGCTCATGCCAGCGGCGCCCCCGATGCGGTGCTCGACAACGTCAAGCACAAGATCGGCCTTGGCACCGACCGCCCGCATGTGCTGCGCGAGGCCATTATGTGCTGCCGCAAGGGCGGGACGATCTCGATGCCCGGCGTTTACATCGGCATGCTCGACAAGGTGCCGATGGGCGCCTTCATGAACAAGGGTCTCACCCTCAAGACGGGGCAGACCCACACCCATCGCTATCTCGCCCCGCTGCTGCAGCTGGTGGTGGACGGCAAAATCGATCCGACCTTCGTGATCACGCACCAGGCCGATTTATCGGAAGGGCCCGAGCTTTATCGCAAGTTCCGGGACAAAGAAGATGGCTGCATCAAGGTGGTGATGAAGCCCAGCGCTTAACCCAGGTTGGCGCCCTACCGGGCGCCCGCCTGCCTTCTTTTATGCCTCCCGTAACAGCAAATTCGTGGTGGCGGGGATCGGGAAACGGGCTTGGGGAGTTGGATTAACCAAACCCACAGGAATGAACCCCGATGCGCAGAGCTTCTTCCTCCCTCGCCACCTCCGCAACCGTGCTGCTGGCGCTCGCCAGCCCCGCCGCCGCCCAACCGCAGGGCACGGTCGGGCAATATTCCGACGTGACGATCGACGGCTCGATCCTCGAACCCAATCCGCTCGAGATCGCCGACGATGCGGAACTTGCGGGCAAGATCGAGGTCCCCGAAGGGTTCACGGTTGAAGTGGTCGGCCGCGATCTCGGCAATATCCGCATGCTGGCGGTGCACGAGGACGGGCATGTCTATGCCACCCGCCGCCAGGAAAGCGATGTCATCCGGCTAATTGATGCCGATGGCGATGGCAAGTTCCAGGATTTCGTCAAGGTCGCCGGCCGCCCGGGCATGCACGGCATCTTCATCGATGGCAACACCGCTTACCTTGCCACTGCCAATGAGGTGTTCACTGCACCCATCGAGGACGATGGCAGCTTCGGCGAGCTGACGCGGATCATCGACGATCTGCCCGATGCCGGCCAGCACCCCAACCGCACCCTGGCGATCGGACCGGACGGGATGCTCTACATAACCGTGGGCTCGACCTGCAATGCCTGCGACGAGTCCAACCCGGAAAACGCGACCATTCTGCGCGCCACTCCCGATGGCAAGACCCGCACCATCTTCGCCAGCGGTCTGCGTAACACGATCGGCTTTGGCTGGGAGCCCGGGACGGGCAAGCTGTACGGGGCCGATCATGGCACCGACTGGCTGGGCGACGAGGAGCAAAAGGAAGAATTCAACCTGGTCGAGCAGGGCAAGCAATATGGCTGGCCCTATATCTACGACTTCTCCAACTTCAATCCGCAGGACAATCCGCCCGAGGGCATTACGCTGGAGGAATGGGCCGAAGCCAGCGAGGAACCGCTGGTGGGCTATACCGCCCATGCCGCCCCCATGCAGATGACCTTTTACCAGGGCGAGGCCTTCCCGGCGGAATATCGCGGCGATGCCTTTATTGCCATGCGCGGCTCCTGGAACCGCCGCCCGCCGAGCGGCTATGAAATCACCCGGGTCGATTTCGAGGACGGCGCGCCCAAGGACTGGACCTCCTTTGCCACTGGCTGGCTGATCGAGAACGATGATCAAAGCTATGACTTCCTCGCCCGGCTCGCCGGCTTGACCGAGGACCTCGATGGCTCGCTGCTCTTGGCCGACGATTTCAACGGCATCCTCTACCGCATCAGCTATGAGGGCGAGGATGGGGCAGGCAGCGATGCGGCTGCCGCGGGCAGCACACCCAATCTGGTCGAAACACCCGTGCCTTCCGATATCGCGACCAATCTCGTGGAGGCCGACGGCACGCTTGCTGTCAGCAGCTCGAGCTTTGCGGATAGTGGTGCGATCCCCATCGCCCATGCCGCCGAAGGGCATAATGCCTCCCCTGCCCTCTCCTGGGACGAGGCGCCCGAAGGCACAAAGTCCTTCGCCGTGATCATGGACGATCCCGATGCCGACGAGCCCAAGCCCTTCGTGCACTGGGTGCTGTTCGACATCCCTGCTGACGTTACGACCCTGCGCGAGGGCATCAACACCGATCCGGTGCTGCAGGACCCCGAAGGGGCCAAGCAGGGCAGCAATAGCCGCGGCCAAACCGGCTATTACGGCCCCCGCCCGCCGCTCGATGATCCTGCCCACAACTACCATTTCCAGGTTTTTGCGCTTGATCTGGCCGAGTTGCCGGTGGAACTCGGGGCCAAACGCGAAGACGTGCTGGCGGCAATGGAAGGCCATGTGCTGGCCAAGGGCGAAGTGGTGGGCACCTACCAGCGCCCCGCCGAAGAAAAACCCAAGAACTAGCAGGTCGCATCACGCGGGAGCGCGTCCCGACGCGTTCCACGCCAGCAAGGATCAAGCCATGACCACGCCCGACACCCTGAGCGATGCGGCCCTCGCAGTATTCGCCTTTGCCATTTATCACCAGCTCGAAAGCG
>JAQSXP010000060.1 GCA_029256605.1 Devosia sp.
ATAACGGAAGCGCCGTAATCGGCCAGCAGGCGGGCGCAATATTGCCCGGCCAGAGTATCTGAATAATCGACCACGCGCAGGTGGTCCAAGGCGCCCGTCATGGCCCCTCCCAATGACAAGTCAAGCAAACAGGATTGCAGCGAACTCACCTCCCTGCCGCACCAATGGCGCGGACGGATCGGCGTTGGCCGGACTTTTCTGCGAAGTCCTTTGCCTGCCACACGCCGACGATAACACGCTTGCATACGGATGCAACCGCTTGTTTGCATCCGTATGCAAAGATATGTCCTAAGCTGGAGCGATGCGCTATGGTGCCCAGACAATCGAGACGCTAGATGACCAAGACCGACCCCGAGGCACTGCAACTGCGCCATAAGCCCCGTACGGCGCGTGAACTGGCGCGCCTGATGGGTGTCAGCCAGTCAGCCGTCTCGCGCGCCTTCACGCCGGGCAGTTCGATCTCTCCGGAATTGCGGCAGCGCATTCTCCGGGCGGCCGAAGAGCTCGACTACCAGCCCAATGCCATCGCCTCCATGCTCTCCACCAGACGCAGCAATATTGCGGGCATTGTCGTGTCGGAGATGCAGAACCCGTTTTATCCCAGCCTGATCGAAAAGCTCTCGCGCGGCTTGCAGCGGGTGGGTCTGCAGAGCCTCATGTTCAACATCACCCGCGGCTCCAATATCGAAGAGCAGCTGCTGGCCCTGCGGAAATACAATGTCGATGCGGTGGTGATCATTTCGGCCACCGTGCTGTCCGGCGCTTCCCTGCGCTGGGCCACCGAAGGACGGGCAGCGGTGCTGGTCAACCGCACTATTCCCGATCTCAGCCTGACTTCCGTCAGCTGCAACAACATCGAGGGGGCCCGCGCTATTGCCGACCACTTCTATGCCATCGGCCGGCAGCGCGTCGCCTATGTGGCCGGCCTGCCCCATACCTCGACCAATCTCGAGCGCCAGAATGCCTTTGTCACCCGGGTGGCGGAACTGGGCATGCGTCTCAGCCACTGCATTGCGGGCGGTGAATACAGCTATGAGGCTGGGTATCGCTCGGCTCTCGAGATCGCGCGCGGCGAAGCCACCGACGCGGTATTTTTCGCCAATGACATCCTTGCTGCGGGCGGCATGGATGCGCTGACCGAAGCGGCCGGCCTGCGCGTGCCCGAGGACATCGCCGTAGCGGGCTTCGACGATGTCGAGCTCACGCGCTGGCCCCATTATTCGCTCACGACTTTCAGCCAGCCAGTGGACGCCATGGTCGACAAGGCCGTGGAGCTGATCCTGGGCCAGCTCGCCAATCCGGAGCTGGCGCCCTCCCACAATCCGCTGAGCGGCGAACTCATCGTGCGCCGCTCCACCATCGGCGGCAACACGGAGCGCTTGCCGCTCGAGCCGGCCAATACCTAATGCTGGCCTGTTGCAGCTTTGACGCGAGCGACAACCTGCCCGCGTTCCAGGGTCAATTCCGCCTTGGTTTTGTCCGAACCATCTGAGATGCTGGGCGGGCCAGGCTTGGAGTAAGGAGTTTTCGTTTGGGACGCGTGATCAGCTTTGCGGTTTGCAGCTTGCTTGTGGGGGCTTTGGCGATGCCGGCTCTTGCCCAGGAAGTGGAGGTTCCCGCTCTCGACAAGAACGGTAATGTGTTCCTGTTCGGGGGCGTTTATTCCAGCGAATCAGTGGGCGAAACCCTCAACTTCATCGCCACCGACTACCAGGACGCCTATATGCTGGGCGCAGGCTATCAGCACTTCTTTCTCGGCCAGGAGAACGGCTTCCGCCTTGGGCTCGAGGGCGGCGCGGCCGTGCGCAAGGGCCCCGATTTTGCCGGCGAAGTCTGGGCAGGTGTCGTCGCGCGTTCGGACGGGTTCATCAACACCGACAAGATCAAGATTTCCGCCAGCATCACCGGCGGTCTGTCCCTCATCACCAATCCGCTCGATGTGGAAGTGGTGCGCGAGCTCAAGCGCGATGGGGACAGCACGTTCCTGTTTTACATGGCGCCCGAGCTCAGCATCTCCACCAAGGACAATCCGGACATGGAATTTTTCTGGCGCGTGCAGCACCGCTCGGGCGGCTGGAACACGCTGGGGCATATGGGCGAAGGCGCCAATGCCAATACGCTGGGCGTGCGCTGGTCCTTCTAGGCGCGCCGCCATCACCAACCAAAATGGGGAGAGCGCCCGGCGCCCTCCCCTTTTCGTTTGCCCGATCGCTCAGGCGCCGCCCGCAATCGTGGTGCGCGGCAGGTCCGACAAGCTCTCGGCCACGCCATTGCGAATGATGACGATTTCTTCGAGCCGCAGCCCGAACCGGCCCTGCAAATAGATCCCGGGCTCGATCGAAAACACCATGCCCTCTTCCAGCACCGTGTCGGAAGTCGCCGTGATATAGGGCGTTTCGTGAATATCGATGCCCAGCCCATGCCCGGTGCGGTGCAGGAAGTTGGGGCCATAGCCAGCCGCGGTGATCACATCGCGCGCCGCCTTGTCGACTTCCCGCGCCAGCACGCCTGGCTTGGCCGCCGCGATCGCCGCCACCACCGCCCGGTCGAGCACTGCATGGATCTCGTCAAAACCTTCCGGCGCCGTGCCGAGATAGCCCACCCGCGTCATGTCGGAGGGATAGCCGCCAATGCGCGCGCCGGTGTCGATCAGCACCGCATCGCCCGCCTTGAGCTGGGTGTCGCCGGTGTGGTGATGGGGAAAGGCGCCATTGGGGCCAAAGCAGATGCTGGTGAATTCGCGCGCCGCGCCATGATCCTTGTAGAACTGCCCGATCACATCGGCCACTTCGCGCTCGGTGATCCCCGGGCGCAGCGCGGCAAAACCGGCCAGCATGGCGGCATCGTTGAGCACGGCGCTGGCTTTGAGCGCCGCGTATTCCGCCTCGTCCTTGCGCGAACGCAGATAGCTTACCGTATCGCCGGTGAAGCGGCGCTGGGCGCCCGGCAGCGCATCGAGCACCAGTAGGGCGAAATCGGCGCGCATGGTTTCATCGAGCACGATCGAGGCGCCGCTGCGCGGCACGCCCGTCGCCGCCAGCAGCTGCTCGAGTGCGGCATCGGGCCCTTCGGCATCGGCCCAGGGAAAGAATGGCAGATCGGTGTGCTGGCGGGCGCTGTCGACATTGAGCGCCGGCATCAGGAAACCCGCAAAGCTCTGGCTGACCATCAGCAGCACCGGGCGTTCGTCGCCATGGGGCGACAGATCGGCCAGATAAAGCATGTGGCTGGACGGGCCGATCACCACAAGGTCGGTGGCAGTGGCAGCCATCCGCTCGCGCAGCCTGGCCATACGGGTGGAAAGAACGGGATTCATCGGTCGCTATTCTCGTTTGCGGGAGGAGCCGGCTCCGAACGGAGCGCGCTTTCCATCGCTATTACACTCCGGCGCGCCTGGCCACCACCGAGCGCTCCCATCGCCATTCCCGCCCCGTGCAGCGATCCCCAGCCTAGCAATATCGTGATATTGCAGGCACATAGGAAAATCCAGCGCGCGCGGCGCTTGCAGCTTTGTCAACACTGCTGGCCCGCAAAGATTGCCGATTTCCCATGAAACGCGCCGAAACCACCCGCGCTCCGCTGCGTTGTCGGGCGCAATCTTGGTGGGTGGGGTTCTTGCTGGTCTACTATAAAAGGCACGTCATTGTGGTTTTGCGCGACAAGGTTTTGACCGCGGAGGTGACCGAACAGGCCACCCATGCCGTGCTGCCGACCAAGGTTTCGGCCTCCTATGAGGAAGGGCTGGACATGGTGGTCGAGCGCGCCAAGGCGCTGGTCGATATCTATACCGCCCCGCCGCCATGGTAAGGTGCTGCAGGTAAAGCGGCGCCACCTATGGCGCGCCCGCGGCGTTGTTCTTCCTCCCCCACTCCGGAGGCGCCCATGACGAGCACCCTTTACCCGCCCATCAACGAGCCCAAGCCGGTCGCGCCCGATCTCTGGATTGTCGATAGCGGCCCGCTCCATGTCGCGGGCATGCCCCTTCCCATCCGCATGACCGTGATCCGCCTGGGCAATGGCGAGCTGGTGCTGCATTCCCCCACCCAGTTCAGCTTTGAGTTGCGCGCGCAGCTCGACGCCATCGGCCGGGTGGCGCATCTGGTGGCGCCCAATACGGCCCACTGGTCCTTCATCAAGGAATGGCAGGAGCACTTCCCGCAAGCGACCACCTGGGCCGCCCCAACGCTCAAGGAGCGCCCGGCCGTGCAAAAGGCCGACCTCACCATCAACGAAGTGCTCGATGATGGCGCGCCCGCCACCTGGAATGGCGAGATCGAGGTGATTGTGGTGCGCGGGGCCGCGATTGCGGAAGCCGAGCTTTTCCACCGCGCCAGCCGCACGCTGGTGCTGACCGATCTGGTGGTCAATATGGAGCCCGAAAAGCTGCCCCCGCTTATGAAGCTTGGCGCGCAGCTGGTCGGATCAGCCGCGCCCGATGGCAAGGCGCCGGTCTATGCCCGCGCCGCCTTCAAGGCGGGCGGGGAAGCCGCCTCTGCTGCTGCGGCCCGGCTCGTCGCGCTCGATCCCGAGCGGGTGATCTTTGCCCATGGCAAATGGTTCGAAGAAGAGGGGCACACGCAATTGCAGCAGTCGCTGCGCTGGCTGCTGCCGGGCTAGGCCCTAGCGCATCGAGCCGATCAGGCGGCGATATTCCGCTTCCGGCTTGCCATAGGCATCCTGGGCAAAGCGCTCCATCGCCTCGCGGTTGCGCATGGTAATGTAACCGCGCTCGGCCGCGATGAAGCCATTGCCTTCGAGCACATGCAGCGCCGTCGTCACCGTGGGGCGCCGCACCGCCAGCATGGCCGACAAAAACTCGTGGGTCACCGCCATTTCGTCGCCATCCGAGCGGTCGTGGCACATCAGCAGCCAACGCGCGAGCCGCTCGTCCACCGGGTGCACGGCATTGGACAGCGCGGTGAAGCCGGACTGGTATTGCAGGGTCTGGATGTAAAGGGCAAGCATGGTCGCGAGTGCCGGGCTTTGCCCCATGGTCTCGACAAGCTCGGCACGCGTGATGCGGTGCCCCTCGCCTTCGGCTTGGACGACGATGGAGTTGATCGTCCGGTCAGCCCCGAAGGCGAGCGCGGTCGGGGCGAAACCATCGCGCCCGAATATGCCCGCTTCCGCCTGCTGTCCTTCGGCCGAAATCGCCAGGATAGAGCCGAGTCCCCGCTCCATGAAATAAACATGCTCCACCGGTTGGTCGGGCTCGGCCAGTACCGTGCGCAGCGGCAGCTGCACCGGCTCCAGCCGGGGGGCCAGAAGATCAAAGTCGGCCGGGGGCAACAGGGCGAGCAAACGATTGAGGACGGCGGATTGCTGTAGTGTCATTAGCTCTTATCCTGGGGGCAAGAGCAAAAGGCATCTCTCAACCGCTCACGCCCATGCGCCGACGAACGGCTATCCCCTCTAGCGCATCGGGCGCTGGTTTCCCGTTGCGTACGCCAGCGGACACAAAGCCGCCTCGGGGGTGTTGACAGCCCGCGTCGCGGCGGGGGAACTGACACGGTCGAAAAACAAGCCGGAGGAGCAAGGCATGAACCAGATCGATTTGCGCGAACGCGTGGCTGTGGTGACGGGCGGGGCGCAAGGATTGGGCTTTGCCATTGCCCAGCGGCTGGTCGCCTCGGGCGCCCGCGTGTGGTTGTGGGACATGAACAGCGAATTGCTGGAAGCAGCGCGCACCGCCCTTGGCGGCGCCACCTCCACCATCACCCTCAACATAACCGATTACGATGCCGTAGCCGCCGCCGTCGCCCAGGTTGAGGGGGAAGCCGGGAGCCTTGATATCGTCGTGCATTCCGCCGGGATCGCCGGCAAGAATGCCCCGCTCGACGAATATGAGCTCGATGAATGGCGCCGGGTGATCGACATCGATCTCAACGGCGCCTTTCACGTCAATCGCGCCGTGCTGCCGGGCATGAAGGCGCGCAATTACGGGCGCATCGTCAACATTGCCTCCATCGCCGGCAAGGAAGGCAACCCCAATGCCGCCGCCTACGCTGCCGCCAAGGCTGGCGTCATCGGCATGACCAAGGCCGTGGGCAAGGAAGTGGCCAAATACAACATCGCCGTTAATGCGATCACCCCCGCGACGGCCAAAACCCGCATCCTCGATGAACTCAAGCCAGAGTTCATCGATTACATGCTTAGCCGCATCCCGCGCGGCCGGTTCCTCGAGGTCGAGGAAGCCGCCAATATGGTGGCCTGGCTGGTGTCAGCGGAAAACAGTTTCACCACGGCGGCGGTGTTTGATCTGTCTGGTGGCCGCGCAACCTACTGAGCCACCCTTAAATCCGGAGGCAAGGAATGGCGCAGGCGATGGCGGCAACCGAAGGCAAAAACCTGGGGGGGCGCCTCGGCTGGGCCGGCTTTGCCATCGGCTTCGGACTCGGCGGGTTCTTTGACGGCATCCTGCTGCATCAAGTGCTGCAATGGCACCATCTGCTGAGCGGGCTCGAACAGGCCCGCCAGGACCTGCGCGTGCTGGTGATGACCGACGGGCTGTTCCACCTCCTCATGTATATCGTGACCGCCATTGGCCTATGGCTGCTCTGGCGCTCGCGCCAGGCCTTTGCCGAACCGGGCGCCGACCGGCTACTGCTTGCCATGGCCCTCCTCGGCTTTGGCACCTGGCATATCATCGATGCCGTCCTCTCCCACTGGCTCTTGGGCATTCACCGCATCCGCATGGATGTGGACAATCCGCTGTTCTGGGACCTGCTCTGGCTGGCAATCTTCGGCATTGTGCCCTTTGTCGCCGGCCTCCTCCTGCGCCGCCGTCCTACTGGCGGGCGCCGGCTGATGAGCTCGCCCCTGGCCCTGGTCCTCGCCGTCGTCGTCGCCGCCCCCCTCGCCGCCCTTCCGGCGCCGGGTCAGGACGGCGTCATGGTAATGTTCCGCCCCGGCATCACCCCCGGAGAGGCGCTCACCGCCATCCAGCAATCGGGGGCGCGGCTCCTCTGGAGCGACCCCAACAACCAGCTCTGGGCCGTCGACCTCTCCCAGGGCGGCGACACCACCGCCCTTTACCAAAACGGCGCCCTCCTCGTCAGCAACTCCATCCTGCCCCTCGGGTGCCTGGACTGGTTCCGGGTTTAGGCGGGCCTACGATTTTGCCACTCAAGACCTCAGCGCAAAAGCGCCAGCCCAGCCGCAAACTCGAACAGTCCCCTCCCCCTTGAGGGGAGGGCTAGGGTGGGGGTGCAGGCGTCGGAACGCGAGTGGAGTTT
>JAQSXP010000061.1 GCA_029256605.1 Devosia sp.
CTATGTCTATGACGTGCGCCGCGAGCAGCGCGGGCCGCAGATTTTCCTGTCGCGCACCCATCCGCAGTTCATGGCCAAGCTGTTCATGCAGGAAGTGCCCGAGATTTATGATGGTATCATCACCATCCGCTCGATTGCCCGTGATCCGGGTTCGCGCGCCAAGATCGCGGTGACCTCGTCAGACTCTTCCATCGACCCCGTGGGCGCATGCGTTGGTATGCGTGGCTCGCGCGTGCAGGCCGTCGTGGGCGAGCTGCAGGGCGAAAAGATCGACATCATCCCGTGGACCGACTCGATCGCCGATCTCGTGGTTTCGGCGCTGCAGCCAGCCGATGTCGCCAAGGTGGTGCTCGATGAGCAGGCCGAGCGTATCGAAGTGGTGGTGCCCGACGAGCAGAGAAAGAATTCACCGAACGCTCGACCCTGTTCATGGATGCCCTTGACGTGGACGAGATGGTTGCCCAACTATTGGCTTCCGAAGGCTTCTCGTCGGTTGAAGAACTCGCCTATATCGAACTCGATGAAATCGCGTCGATCGAGGGCTTTGACGAAGAAACCGCTGCGGAAATCCAAAACCGTGCGACCGAATATCTGGCGGCCATCGATCGGGCGCATGACGAAGAGCGTCAGGCGCTTGGTGTCGCCGACGAGCTTTATGAAATTCCGGGCTTGACCGCTGCCATGCTGGTGGCATTGGGCAAGGACGGCATCAAGACCGTGGAAGACTTTGCCGGCTGCGCCGCCGACGACCTGGTGGGCTGGAGCGAGCGCAAGGACGGCGAAACCAAGCGGTTCGAGGGCACCTTGAAGGACTTCCCGGTCAGCCGCGAGGAAGCGGAAGACATGATCATGCAAGCGCGCGTGCGTGCCGGCTGGATCAACGAGGACGAACTTCCGGGCGACCAGGCCGAAGAAGGCGACGAGGCTCAGGAAGAGGCGGCGGTCTAGCCGCCTTCAAGACAAGGAGTCCCGTTGTTGGCCCGGCGCGAAGAAACAACCCGGATGTGCGCGTTGACGCGGCAAGAAAAGCCCGTCAACGAGATGATCCGCTTTGTGCTCGGCCCCGACGGGGTACTGGCGCCCGATACGGAAGCGAAAGCCGATGGCCGGGGCGTCTGGATCAGCCTCAACCAGCAGGCCGTGGCCGAGGCGGTCAGAAGGAAGGTATTCGGGCGCAGCCTCAAATGTGAGGTCGTGATGCCCAAGGACCTGCCCGAGCTGGTCCGGACCAGGCTCGAGCAGCGCTTGCTGCAGGCTTTGAGCATGACCCGCAAGGCCGGGCAGCTGGTGACGGGGGCAACCAAGGTGCGCGGCCTGCTCGCCACCGGCGATCTGGTGGCCTTAATTACGGCGTCCGATGCTTCGGCGGATGGGCGCAGCAAGATGGTAGGACCCCTCAAGGCCCTTCATCACGCGGCACGCGAAGAGGGCGTGGACGACTTTGAAGTGCCTCATCTCGAATTGCTCTCTTCGGAGCAAATGGGTTTGGCACTTGGCCAGGAAAATGTGATACATGCTGCCCTAACGAAAGGGGCGGCAGCCCAATCGGCAGTGGAAAAGGCCCGCAGACTGGCTCTTTACACCGCCCAAGCGATGGCCGACAGCACCGACCGCCCTGCGGTTGACGGTGCTGTTTTGCCAGACGAACGAGTTTGAGAGACGCGAGATACATGGCTGATAACGACGACAAGCGCATCGACGACACTTCTGGCGGGGGCAAGAAGACGTTGACATTGAAGGGGGGGCCGGGTGCCGGCAACCGCCCCGGCATGTCGCGTCCACAGTCCCGTACCGTGGTCGTTGAAAAGCGCACGCGCCGCGTACCCACGCCGGGCGCCCCGACCGGTGCACCGCAGCGTCCGCAGTCAGCGGCTCCGGCCCCTGCGGCTGCGGCCAGCCAGCGGCCAGCGCAGAACCAGCGTCCGCCCCAGAACCAGCGCCCGGGACAGGGTCGCCCCTCCGGGCAGGCCCGTGCCCCCCTGGGTCTGTCTGCGGCTGAAGCGGAAGCCCGGCGCAATGCCCTGCTCCAGGCTGGTGCTCGCCAGGCCGAAGAGCAGCAACGCTTTGCCGCCGAGGAAGCGCGCCGTATCGAGGAAGACGCCCGCCGCCGCCAAGTGCGCGAGGAAGCCGCCCGGCTCGAGGAAGAGCGCCGCCGCGCCAGCGAAGCGGCCGCCGAAGCTGCAGCGCCAGAAGCGCCTGCACCGCAAGCTGAAGCAGCCCCGGCCTCCGCACCTGCGGCCCAGCCTGCTGAACCTGCCGCTCCCGTGATCCCCGCTTCCCAGCGCAATCCTGGGCCAAGCAGCGTGCGCATCGTTGCCGGCCGTCCGGGCCAGCCGCCACGGCCAACACGGCCCGCCGGCGATCGTCCCAATCCCAATCTGCGTCCCGCCAGCGAGCGCGGCGCCGGTGCCGCTCTGCGCCCCGGCACGGCCAATGCCCGCCCCTCGGGCACCGCGACCCGGCCCACCGATGCTCGCCGTCCGGCGGGTGCCGGCATGGCACCGATCGGCAATGTGCCACCGGCACCGCCGAGCGAGGCCGATGGCCGCAAGATCCGCACCAGCGCACCCACCAATCGTGGACCGATCAGCGAAGCGGAACTGGAAAATGCCCGTCGCGCATCGCGCGCTACCCCTGAGCGCCCCACGCGCCGGGTTGGTGAAGATGCCAATGCACGCGGCCGCTTGACGGTTACCAATGCGGGTGCCGAAAGCGATCGCGATCGCGGGCCGTCGCTGGCGGCCATGCGTCGCCGCCGTGACAAGAAGATGGGCCGCAACCAGCAGGTCGCGCCCAAGCTGAGCCGTGAAGTGACCATTCCCGAGGCGATCACCGTCCAGGAACTGGCCAACCGCATGGCCGAACGTGCCGTCGACGTCATCAAGCTGCTGATGCAGCAGGGCCAGATGATGAAGATCAACGACATCCTCGACGCCGATACCGCCGAGCTGATCGCGACCGAACTGGGTCACACGGTCAAGCGCGTGTCGGAGGCCGATGTCGAAGAAGGTCTTTACGATCTGCCCACCGATGATCGGGCCGAGGATCTGACCAACCGTGCGCCGGTTGTGACCATCATGGGTCACGTCGACCACGGCAAGACCTCGCTGCTCGACGCGATCCGCGAAGCCAATGTGGTGAGCGGGGAAGCCGGTGGCATCACCCAGCATATCGGCGCCTATCAGGTGGAAAAGGACGGTAACCGGATTACCTTCCTCGATACTCCGGGCCACGAAGCCTTTACGGCAATGCGGGCCCGCGGTGCGCAGGCGACGGATATCGCGGTTCTGGTGGTGGCGGCCGATGACGGCGTGATGCCCCAGACCATCGAATCCATCAAGCACGCCAAGGCGGCTGGTGTTCCGATCATCGTGGCCATCAACAAGATGGACAAGCCCGATGCCAACCCGACGCGGGTGCGCACCGAGTTGCTGCAGCATGAAGTGTTCGTGGAATCCATGGGCGGTGAAGTGCTGGACGTCGAGGTGTCGGCCAAGACGCGCGATGGCCTCGACAAACTGCTCGAAACCATCCTGCTGCAGGCCGAAGTGCTTGAGCTGCGCGTGGCTCGTGACGGCCGGGCCGAGGGCCTCGTGATCGAAGCCAAGCTCGATCGCGGTCGCGGTGCGGTGGCGACCGTGCTCGTGCAGCGCGGTACGCTGGGGATTGGCGACATTGTCGTGGCCGGTACCGAGTTTGCCCGCGTGCGTGCGCTGATCAATGATCAGGGTGAGCAGGTCAAGCAGGCCGGGCCTTCGGTGCCGGTCGAGGTGCTGGGCTTTACCGGCGTGCCGAGTGCGGGCGACCGCTTCTCGGTGGTCGAGAGCGAAGCACGGGCCCGCGAAGTGACGGAATACCGTCAGCGCGTCATCCGCGAGAAGACGGCCGGTGGCGGCGCCACCAGCCTCGAGCAGATGATGAACCAGCTCAAGGCCTCGGGCATTGCCAAATTCCCCTTGATTATCAAGGGCGACGTGCAGGGTTCGGTGGAAGCGATCGTGGCTTCGCTCAACAAGCTCTCGACCGACGAAGTGTCGGCGCAGATCCTGATGAGCGCCGTGGGCGGGATCACCGAATCGGATGTGACGCTGGCTTCGGCTTCCAACGCCATTGTCATCGGCTTCAATGTGCGTGCCAACAAGCAGGCGACTGACCTGGCGACGCGCGACGGGATCGAAATCCGCTACTACAACATCATCTATGACCTTGTAGATGATGTGAAAAATGCCATGAGCGGGTTGCTTAAGCCGGAGCGCCGCGAGACCTTCATCGGTAATGCTGAGATCCTTGAGGTCTTCCAGATCACCAAGGTTGGCAAGGTGGCGGGTTGCCGGATCACCGAGGGCATGGTCGAGCGTGGCTCGGGCGTCCGTTTGATCCGCGACAACGTCGTGATCCACGAAGGAAAGCTCAAGACTCTCAAGCGCTTCAAGGATGAAGTGAAGGAAGTCCAGACCGGCCAGGAATGCGGTATGGCGTTCGAGAACTACGAGGACATGCGTGTCGGCGATGTGATCGAATGCTTCCGCGTCGAGACGGTGCAGCGCACGCTTTAAGCGCAACAACAGCAGAAATCAGGAAGGGCGCGGATCGGATCCGCGCCCTTTTTTTGTGCCTCGGCCGCAAAGTGGCCATGTACATGAACGGGTTCTGAACGGTTCCTGAGAGCCTTTTCGCACCTTGGGCGGCACACCTACCGGGGCCCCCGGCGATTGCCGTCCAGGGCCCGCTATGAGGCGCGGATTTTCCCGACCAGAGCGTCGATCAAGGCTCGCGGCTGAACCCGGACAACAAAAAACCCGCCCTCCATTGAGAGCGGGTTCTTTCTTGGTGCCAACCGGGTCATTGCCGCGACAGCGGCGTTCTTTCGTTCGGTGACTACGGAATCCGAACAAGGGAGCACCGCTGCCGCGGCAATGACCCAATCGAACTAGTTGTAGACGACCACGCGGGTGCCGGTGGGGACGCGCGAATAGAGGTCGATGATGTCCTGGTTCATCAGGCGGATACAGCCCGAGGACACATTGGTGCCGATGGTATATGGCTCGGTGGTGCCGTGCAGGCGGAACAGGGTGTCGCGCCCGTTCTTGTAGAGATAAAGCGCACGGGGACCCAGCGGGTTGGTCGGGCCGCCCTCGAGGCCGCCGGCATACTGGCCATAGCGGTCGGGTTCGCGCTTGATCATCGAGCTGGTCGGCGTCCAACGCGGCCAGGCCGCCTTGCGGCCGATCGTGGCGGTGCCACGGAACTCGAGGGCCTCGTCCTTGCCAACACCGATGCCATAACGCATGGCACGGCCGTTTTCCTGCACAAGGTAAAGGAAGCGGTTGGGCGTATCGACAATGATGGTGCCTGGGCGCTCATCGGTGACATATTCCACCTCCTGGCGCCACCACTTGGGGTCGACGCGGCGCAGGTCCATGGCAGCCACGGGGTGGGGCTCGTTGAGCACCGGCCCGTACATGGAGAGGTAGAAGGGATCAATGGTCGGCTCTGACATCGTCGGCGCACGACGCGACGTGGTACAGGCAGCCAGGGCGAGGGGAAGTCCAATCATAAACAGACGGCGGTTGAGCACGGTAGTTCCCTGGTGGAGCGGCTGAACGAAAAAAGGATGATTCGACAATGACCTAAGCTGCGTGACAGCCAATGTCGAGTGCAGGAAAGCATCACTTACGCCAACGCTGCATTAACGCGGGGGTTGCCTCGCACAGATGTGAAATGTGGTGTTGCAAAGGCGCAACTAAGGCAAAGGGGCCCGGTTTGATACCGAGCCCCCTGGAAGGTGTTATTCGGCTTATTCGGCCGGTTCGTTCTTTTCGACTTCCTTGCCGGTTGCCTGATCGACAACCTTCATGGACAGGCGAACCTTGCCGCGCTCGTCAAAGCCCAGGAGCTTGACCCAGACCTTGTCGCCTTCCTTGACCACATCGGTGGTCTTGGCAACGCGGGCTTCGGCCAGCTGGCTGATATGGACGAGGCCGTCCTTGGCGCCAAAGAAGTTCACGAAAGCACCGAAGTCAGCGGTCTTGACGACCGTGCCCTGGTAGATCGCGCCCACTTCGGCTTCGTCGGTGATCGAGCGGATCCACTTGATGGCCGCTTCGATCTGCGAGCCGTCCGAGGACGAGATCTTGATGGTGCCGTCATCATCAATGTTGATCTTGGCGCCGGTCTTTTCGACGATCTCGCGGATCACCTTGCCGCCGGTGCCGATCACTTCACGGATCTTGTCGGTCGGGATCTTCATGGTTTCGATGCGCGGAGCGAATTCGCCCACTTCACCGCGCGAAGCGGAAAGCGCCTTGGCCATTTCGCCCAGGATGTGGATACGACCGCCCTTGGCCTGCTCGAGGGCGATCTTCATGATCTCCTCGGTGATGCCAGCGATCTTGATGTCCATCTGGAGCGAGGTGATACCTTCTTCGGTACCGGCCACCTTGAAGTCCATGTCGCCCAGGTGATCTTCGTCACCGAGAATGTCGCTGAGCACAGCAAACTTCTCGCCTTCGAGGATCAGGCCCATGGCAATACCGGCCACGGGACGGGCCAGCGGCACGCCGGCATCCATCAGCGCCAGCGAAGTGCCGCAAACGGTTGCCATCGAGGACGAGCCATTGGACTCGGTGATCTCGGACACGACGCGGATCGTGTAGGGGAACTCTTCCATCGAGGGGCGGATCGGATTGATTGCGCGCCAGGCCAGCTTGCCGTGGCCGATTTCGCGACGGCCGGGGGAACCCATGCGGCCGGCTTCACCGACGGAGTATGGAGGGAAGTTGTAGTGCAGCAGGAAGTTCTGCTTCTGGGTGCCTTCGAGCGAATCGATGAACTGCTCGTCTTCACCGGTGCCGAGGGTCGCAACCACCAGCGCCTGGGTTTCGCCGCGGGTGAACAGCGCCGAACCATGGGTGCGGGGCAGAACGCCAACTTCGGAAACGATGGGACGCACGGTCTGCAGGTCACGCCCGTCGATACGGTAGCCGGTGTCGAGCACGTTCCAGCGCACAACCTTGGCCTGGAGCGACTTGAACACGGCGCCAACATCTTCGGCCGAAATTTCGCCGGCATCGACGCGCGCGGCGAAATGGGCCTTGGCGGTTGCCTTGACCTTGTCGACCGCGTCGTAGCGCTCTTCTTTCTTGGTGATCTTGTAGGCAGCGCGCAGATCGGCTTCGATCACGCCCAGCATTTCGGTTTCGATGGCCGAGAAATCCTCGGGCTCGAAATCGCGGGCATCCTTGGCGGCCAGCTCGGCCAGCTTGATGATGGCGTCGATAACCTTGCGCGACTCGGCATGGCCGAACATCACGGCGCCCAGCATCACTTCTTCGCTGAGTTCCTTGGCTTCCGATTCAACCATCAGCACGGCATCGGCAGTGCCGGCCATGACGAGGTCGAGCTTGGAGTCGGCGCGACG
>JAQSXP010000062.1 GCA_029256605.1 Devosia sp.
TGGGACGTCAAGCTCTGGTGCCTGGGCAACGAAATGGATGGGCCCTGGCAGATCGGCCACAAGACGGCCGACGAATATGGCCGGCTGGCCAGCGAAACCGCCAAGGCGCTGCGTGCTTTTGACAGCTCGCTCGAGCTGATCGCCTGCGGCTCGTCGCACTCCAACATGCCTACCTATCCCGAATGGGAGCGGGTGGTGCTGGAGCATACCTATGACGTGGTGGACCACATCTCGCTGCATATGTACTCGTCTAATTACGACAAGCACACGCCCGGATACCTCGCCCACAACGTCAAGCTCGAGACCTATATCAGCACCGTTGCGGCCACGATCGACTATGTAAAAGCCAAGAAGCGCAGCAAGCGGCAGGTGACGATCGCGTTCGACGAATGGAATGTCTGGTATCACTCGCGCAAGCAGGACAAGGCGATCCTGGATGGCAAGCATGGCTGGCCCTATGCCCCGGCGCTGCTCGAGGACATCTATAATTTCGAGGATGTGCTGCAGGTCGGGTGTTGCCTCAACACGTTCATCCGCAAGTCCGATGTGGTCAAACTCGCCTGCATTGCCCAGCTGGTCAATGTGATCGCCCCGATCATGACCGAGCCGGGCGGCCGCGCCTGGAAGCAGACCACGTACTACCCGCTGTTCTTCGCATCCATGTTCGGGCGGGGTCGGGCGCTGAACCTGGTCGCGAACTGTCCCAGCTATGAAGTCGAGCAGGCCGGGGAGGTGCCCTATCTCGACGTGGCAGGGGTGGAGGACGAGACGCAGGGCACGCTCACCTTCTTCCTCGTCAACCGCAATGGCGAAGAAGCCCTCGATGTCGCGATATCCCTGCAGGGCTATCGCGATGCCCAGGTGGTGGAGCATCAGGTTATGACCCACGATGACCTCAATGCCGTCAACACCTCCGACAGGCCCGACAATGTGGCGCCCAGAAAGGGCGATGGCGCGGTTGCCGATGCCGATAAGCTCAGCGTGAGCCTGCCACCGCACTCCTACCAGATGGTGCGGGTGAAGGTTGGTCGATGATAATATCAGGATTGTTGGTACGTATCGGGCAAATGGTTGACAGGACCGCCTTGTAATATAGCATGATGGTTGGGGCTGTTGAGGAACGCCCCTTTGGGAGGAGACTTATGCGAAACTGGAAGACGCTTCTGGCGTCGGTTGCTTTCGCGTCCATTGCGGCTGGCAGTTTGACCACGGCGCAGGACGCGGCGCCCGCGACGCCGCCACTCAATGACTTTCCACGCAACGAGACCCTGATCATCCAGAACCCGGAACCGACGATCCGCAATCCGGGGTGGTTCAACATCTGGGTGAGCGCCGGCGGTGGGCTCAGCACCGGTCTGCAGCAACTGGCTATGGACACGCTGTGGTTCATCGATCCCGATGCGGGCTTGGATGGCGCCACCTATAATTCGCTGGCCACCGGGCCCGCTGAATATAATGAAGACTTCACCGAGATGACCGTGCGCCTGCGCGAGGGCATCAAGTGGAGTGACGGCGAGGACTTCAACGCCGACGACGTGGTGTTTACCGTTGAAACCCAGAAGAACACGCCCGGAATGGTGTGGAGCGGGGTATTCTCGACCCAGGTGAAATTGGTCGAGGCGGTGGATCCATATACGGTCAAGTTCACGCTTAACGAACCCAACTCGCGCTTCCATTCGACCTTTGCGGTGCGCTGGAACGGCGCGTGGATCATGCCCGAGCATGTATTCAGCGGCGTCGACAATGTGCTTGAATTCGACTTCAATCCGCCTGTCACCCTAGGCGCTTATACGCTCAACAGCTTTGATCCCAATGGCACCTGGTATATCTGGGACAAGCGCGAGGATTGGCAGGACACGACGCTCGGCCTCGTGGGCGAGCCAACGCCCGAGCATGTGGTTTATCGCAACAACATCAATATCGATAACCGGCTGATCGAGATGCGGAACGGCAATCTAGACATGATCCACGATTTGTCGCCGGAAGGCACGTTCTCGATCATCGCCGAAGACGAGTTTGCCAAGGGCTGGTTCCCGGGCTTTCCCTACGCCCATCCCGATCCAACCCTGCCCAGCGTGATCTTTAACACGCAAAACGAGAAGTTCCAGGATAAGCGCGTCCGCTGGGCCCTGGCACTGATGCTCGATGCGCGGGCCATTTCCATGGCCAGTTATCGGGGCGCGGCAACGCTCTCACCAATTGCCATTCCGCCCACCGGCACCCATCCGCAGGACTATCATGGGCCGATGCAGCAATGGCTGATCGACTATCAGCTCGATACCGGCAGCCGCACCATCCAGCCCTATGATCCCAATGTCGGGCTGCAGATCGCCGACATGGTTCGCCCGCAATATGGCGAGCAGGTGCCGACCGATGAAGCAGCCATCCGCAATGCCTTCGGCTATGGCTGGTGGAAGCAGGATGCTCAGGCGGCCAGCGAGTTGCTGGAATCGGTTGGCTTCGCCCGCAATGGCAACCAGTGGATGATGCCCGACGGGCAGCCATTCGCCTTTTCCCTGCTGATCCCACCCGATGGCGTGATCAACCGGGCCGGCACCATGGTGGCGCAAAATTGGAATCAGAACGGGGTTCAGGTGGAGCTGCAGGTGGCTTCCGACCATGGCGACCTGCGCAATGCCGGCACTTTTGACAGCTATATCTGGTGGAGCGTGGAGAGCTGGGGCGGTCATCCTGATCTCTCCTATTTCCTCGACAGCTGGCATTCCCAGTTTGTGGCCCCTCCCGGAGAAGTGCAACCCGCCCGCAACTGGCAGCGCTGGAGCGATCCGCGGCTTGACGAGATCATTGAAAAGATCCGCGTCATCGACTTCAACGATCCCAAGAATGTGGAATACGGACAGGAGTTCGTGCGGCTGATGGTGGATGAAATGCCCATCATCCCGCTGATGAGCTACAACGTGTTCTCCGTGGTGTCGGAGCGCTATTGGACGGGGTATCCCAACTCGGAAAATCCCTACGCCAACCCGGTCAATAACTGGGCGAACTCGCGCTATATCCTCACCCAGTTGCAGCCTACGGCGGCCAACTGAGGCCCTGGTCTCACTCATGCCGACGGCGGGTTTGCGCCCGCCGTCCAGCCCCTTGCGAATTGTCGGCTTGAACCGGACCTTGCCAGACCTTGCCCCATCGATCGGGGGTGGGTGCGGCGGGACCTTCAGCAAGAGATCCGCCTATGACCGGCTATCTATCCTTCGTGCTCAAGCGTGTCGTGCAGTTGATCGGGGTGATCGCCGCCGGTGTCTCAGCGAGCTTCTTCATCACGCATTTGTCGCCGATCAACCCGGTGGACCAGGCGGTGGACCGCATCACGGCGCGCTCAGGCTTTCGCCCCGACGCCATCGCCGAGTTGCGCGCTGCCCTGACGGAGCTTTACGGCACCGACGAGCCGCTGCTGGTGCAGTTTGCCAGTTTCTGGGGTCGCCTGCTCCAGGGTGATCTGGGGCCCTCGCTGATCGCCTTTCCGACACCCGCCATGGATCTGGTGATGCGGGCGCTGCCTTGGACGGCGTGCCTGCTGGTAGTGACCGTGCTCATCACATGGGTGGTCGGCAATCTGCTGGGGGGCCTTGCGGGCTACTACCAGAACAACCGCTTTCTCAAGGCCTTCGGCATCGTCACCATGGGACTGCAGCCGGTCCCTTATTACATTGTCGCCTTTATCCTCCTCATCATCTTTGGCTTCCTTTGGCCAGTGCTGCCGATTTCCGGCGGCTTTGCCATGAATGTGCGAATGGGCTGGAGTTGGGAGTTCGCGTTCTCGGTGCTCCAGCATGCCATCCTGCCCGCCACGTCGCTGGTGCTGGTGGGCATCGGCACCTGGTTTTTGGGCATGAGGGCGCTCGTCTCCAATGTGGTCACCGAGGATTATGTGACCTATGCCGAACTCGCCGGAGTGCGTCCGGGGCGGATCGTACGCTCCTATGTGCTGCGCAATGCGATGATCCCGCAGCTTACAGGGCTCGCCATGAGCCTTGGCGGCATCTTTTCGGGCACCGTGATCACCGAGGAAGTGTTCAACTATCCCGGGCTTGGATCCCTGCTGATCGATGCCGTCAATGGTGGCGACTACGGGCTGGTGCTGGCCGTTTCATCGGTTTCCATCGCGGCAGTGGGGGTAGCGATCCTTGTGGTCGACCTGCTCTATCCCGTGCTCGATCCACGCGTTAAGGCGGAGTAGCCAGACATGTTTGCCGTGCTGCGTGACCTGATCCGCTACAATATCGAATTCGCCGTCGGATTGGTGTTGGTGGGGATCATTGTCCTTTACGCCTGCCTGAGCTTTTTCTCGCCGGTTGACCCTACACAGATCTACCTCTCCATCCCCGATCAACCCCCTTCGGCGCAGTATTGGTTTGGCACCAATTCGCGCGGCCAGGACATGTTCTGGAATCTCAGCTTTGCCTTCCGCAACACGCTGATCTTCGGGCTGATCGTGGCCGCGATCTCGAGGGTGATCTCGATTACCGTAGGCTTGCTGTCGGGCTATTTGGGCGGCTGGGTGGACCGGGTCCTGATGTTCATCAACGATATCTTTGTGGCGGTGCCGTCTTTTCCGGTGCTGGTGCTGTTCTACTTCGTGCTGCGCTCAGGGCTCAATACCTATAGCCTGGCCGCCGTTATGGCGGTGCTGGGTTGGGCCTATGATGCGCGCCTGATCCGTTCGGTGACGCTGAGCCTCAAGCATCGCGAATTCACCCTCCATGCCCGCTATTCGGGCATGTCGACGCCCAAGATCTTGCTGCAGGAGCACCTGCCCTATGTGATGCCGATCATCTTTGCCACGGCCATGGCCAACATGATCTGGTCGATCGGCATGGAAGTGACCCTCGCGGTGCTAGGGTTCACCAATATCAACATCCCCACGGTGGGCACGACGCTTTATTGGGCTAACAACCATTCGGCCATGGTGGTGGGGACCTGGTGGTGGCTGGTGATCCCGGTGGTGCTGATCGTGATCACCTTTATCGGGCTGTTTTTGCTGGCGGTGTCGCTCAATGAATATATCGACCCGCGTAGCCGGTTGCGGCGGATGGGAGCATAACCATGAGCGAAGACCTCCTCACCGTTCAGGGGCTGCAGGCCTATTACCAGATGAACTATTTCGGCGTTCGCCGGGAGGTTCGGGCGGTGGAGGACATCACCATGAGCGTGCGCCGCAACGAGGTGTATGGGATCGCGGGGGAAAGCTCGTCGGGTAAAACCAGCTTCATCAAGGTCCTCGCCGCCGCGATCCGGCCGCCGCTGCGCATTATTGAGGGCTCGGTGCGCTATAACTTCGACGGCCTCAGCGTGGATGTGGCGCAGGCGGGCAAGGCGCAGATCGAGGCCATCCGCTGGCGGCACCTCTCCTATATCATGCAAGGCTCAATGAGCGTGCTCAACCCGGTCCGCAGAATCGGGCGGATCTTTGAGGATTATGCGTCCCGCCCGCTCGAGCTCACGGGCGAGGCACTGCGCGAGCGGGTGGTGGCCCATCTCGGACGGCTTAAGCTCGGGCCGGAGGTGCTCAGCGCCTATCCGCATGAATTGTCGGGCGGGATGCGCCAGCGCGTCACCATAGGGCTCGCCACAGTGTGCCACCCCCAGTTCATCATCGCCGACGAGCCTACCACGGCGCTCGACGTGGTGGTGCAAAAGGAAGTACTGGGGCTGATCCGCGAGATCCAGCAGGAAATGGGTTCCTCGGTTGTGTTCGTGACCCATGACATGAGCGTGCACGCCAATATCGCCGATCGGGTGGGGATCATCTATGCTGGGCGCCTCGTCGAGGAGGGGCCGACCCGGCAGATGTTCTTTGCCCCCAAGCATCCCTATACCGCTCACCTCGTGGCCAGCCTGCCGCGGATCGGGGACACGATGCAGCGGCCGGCGCTGGAAGGGCGGCCGCCCAATCTTGCCGAGCCACCGAGCGGATGCCGCTTCAACCCGCGCTGTCCGCTCGCGGTGGACAAATGCCGCCAGGAGGCGCCGCCGCTCGAAACCGTGGCGCCCGACCACCGCACCGCCTGCTGGCGCTGGCGCGATGTAGCGCCGCTGGTGCAGCCGGCAGTCAAACTTTGGGAGCGGGCATGAGCGACCTTCTCGATATCAGCCATGTCGGCAAGCGCTATGCCATGGGCGGGTTGTTTGGCGGCAAGATCGTGGATGCCGTGCAGGATGCGAGCCTGTCGCTGCGGCTCGACAGGCCCGAGATCTTTACGGTAATCGGTGAAAGCGGCTCGGGCAAGACGACGTTGGCGCGCATGATCCTGGGGCTCGAAACCCCGACCAGCGGGGAAATTCGCTTTCTCGGCAAGACGATCAGACATCATGGCGCGCGGGCGAAGCGGCAGGCCTTCATGGCCAAAGTGCAGCCGGTGTTCCAGAACCCGTTCGAGGCGTTCAGTCCGCTCAAGCGGGTGGATCGCTATCTCGACAGCACGGCCCGGCAGTTCCTGGGCCTCAGGGACTGGGACGAGATCAATGCCGCTATGGACGGGGCTCTGCAAAAGGTAGGGCTGAGCCTTACCGAAGTGCGCGGCCGCTATCCCCATGAGTTGAGCGGGGGGCAGTTGCAGCGCGCCGCTATCGCCCGGGCGCTGATCCCTAATCCCGTGCTCCTGATTGCCGACGAGCCCGTGAGCATGGTGGACGCGTCCTTGCGCATGTCGATTGTCAATTTGCTGCGCACGCTGCGCGACGAGTTCGGCGTGTCGGTGATCTACATTACCCATGACTTGGCGACCGCTTATTACATCTCGGACCGGCTGATGATCATGCAAAAGGGAATGGTAGTGGAGATGGGACCGGCGCGGCTGGTGCTGGATGCGCCCGAGCATCCCTATTCGCGCCTGCTCAAGGCTTCGGTTCTTGATCCAGCCGATGCCGGGCATGGCCAGCTGGAGCCCGCTCGCGATCTGATGGAGCTTAGCCAAGTGGCCCTCGTCAATCGTGGCCAACTGATCGCGCGGCCCGATGGACGGCTGGTGCGGAGCGCCGAACTGGTAGCCAGTTGATGCCAGCCCGTGAGAGGGCGAAGGCTATGCAGCCCCCTGAAACTGCGGGCAAGATGTGCTAGGCTCGGGGTCTTTGGAACCCGGGCCGCAAAGCCGATGTCGCGCACAGAACGCCTGCTTGATCTGCTGCAATTGCTACGCAACCGGCGCGT
>JAQSXP010000003.1 GCA_029256605.1 Devosia sp.
ATGATGTTGTAGGCCAAGTAGCAGAGCAGCGGGAAAGCAGTGGAGAGCAGGGTCATCGCAGCCGTTGGGAGTGGTTGTGGTGACCGAGCTTACTGCGCCGATGCGCCGGCTGGGAATGCACTCCGATCAGATCGGTCGCGGATAACGCCGATGAATGGCCTCGATGCCAGCCAGGACCTCTGGCGACAGCACGCAATCGGTGGCGCCCAGTGCGCGAGCCAATTGATCGGTGCTTGTTGCCCCAACAATAACCGCCGTCATGAAGGGGCGGGTGAGGCAAAAAGCCAGGGCCATTTGCACCGGATCCAATGCGTGCTGGCGCGCGAGCGCCAGATAGTCCGCTGTCGCTGCTTGGGAATGCTCGCTCAGCCGCCACATGCCGCCTTGATAATCGGCCCGGCTGCCCGGGGGAATGGTTCCGCCCTGGTACTTTCCGGTCAGGATGCCGGCGGCAAGCGGGGAATAGGCGAGCAGGCCGACATTCTCGTGGTGGCTCAATTCGGCAAGGTCTAGGTCGAAGTGCCGACGCAGCAGGCTATATTCGTTCTGCACGGAGACCAGCCGCGGCAGGCCTTTTGCCTCGGCAAGGCGCAGCCACTGCGCAATCCCCCAAGTGGTCTCGTTGGAAACGCCGATATGCCGGATCTTGCCCTCTCGGACCAGCTCGGCCAAGGTCTCGAGCATGTCCTCGATATTGGCCAGCACGTCAGCGGTCTGCTGCTGGTGCGGTGCGTAATTCCAGGACTTGTCGAAATTATAGTGGCCGCGCGAAGGCCAATGGATTTGGTAGAGGTCGAGATAATCGGTGCGGAGCCGGCGCAGGCTTTGCTCCACCGCAACGCGGATCGATTCGCCGTCAGCGCGCTTGCCGTCCCGAATGTGCTTTGAACCGCCTCCCGCTATCTTGGAGGCCAGAATCCATTTGTCGCGCTTGCCGGTGCTTGCAAACCAGTTGCCGATGATTTCTTCCGTTCGCCCCGAGGTCTGGGAGCTGCCGGGCACGGCATAGAGTTCGGCCGTATCCATGAAGTTGAGACCAGCGTCGAGCGCCATGTCGATCTGCTGGTGGCCTTCGGCTTCGGTGTTCTGGCTGCCCCAGGTCATAGTGCCAAGGCACAATTCGCTGACATGGAGGTCGGTACGGCCAAGGCGTCTGGTATTCATGAATCGGTTCCGGTTTGCGGGGGCACCCTAAGCAGGGCCGCACCTCCGGTAAAGCAAGGCTGCGCATCGGCAAAACCAGGTTGTTCGCAAGAAAGCACTTCTGATCGTCATTTAGGGGTTGAGCTATGGCGAACCACCTCGTATATACCCGTCACGTTCGGCGCTAGCCAAACGGTTGACGCGGGATGGAGCAGCCCGGTAGCTCGTCAGGCTCATAACCTGAAGGTCGCAGGTTCAAATCCTGCTCCCGCAACCAACGCACCCCTAAATGCTCCGGCGTTTAGGGGTGTTTCCTTTTTATCCACCAGCAATTCTGCAAGCAGCCCATGGATTTGAACGTCTACGGGCTGATTTTTTGTCGTGGGCGTTATGACGACTTTGTCGATCATGCCGCGCAGCGTGTCGAACAGGAAGTCGCGGGGCTGCCCGTCCCGGATGCCGTCCAGATGGAGACGCAGCTCCTTGATGATGCGCCGATATTTTTCGGCCGCCGAAGGGTGAACTGTAAGCGGCTCCAACTGCGGCTGCAGCGCTTCGAGCTGATCGAGCAGATCAGCTTGCTCGGCCTCAAACTCGCGCAGCCGCTCAACTAGAGCATTTGGCGCACTGCCATCCAAGATGAGGTCTACCAGCTTTTTGATGCTCTGCTGCAGCTCACTACTACGCCGCTCTACGCTGCCGCGTTGGGCGTGCTTGGTGGCCAACAGCTCACGGCGCGTCTCATGGTATTGCGCGACATAAGCTGCAATCATGTCAGGGTCTGCCAGATAACCATCGAGCGCAGCGAGCACACGATCCTCCACATGTACTCGGGTTATGGTGCGATTGTTGTCGCAGTCGCCGCGTTCGCGGTTGCCGCTGCAGCCAATGCGGCCAGCGCCGATAACTGTGTAGCTGGCGCCGCAGCAGCCACATTTGGTGAGGCCGGACAAGATATGTGTGGCCTTGGCTGCGACCGGGCCACGATCGGCGCTGCGTTCGACCTTACGAGCGACTGCGAGGCCGAACACAGTGCGATCAACGATGGCCAAGTGCGGCGCCTCACCCCGCTGCCACTCCGATTCTGGGTTAGGGCGCGACACACGCTTGCCGGTGGCGGGGTTCTTGATGAAGTGCTGCCGGTTCCAGACGATCTCTCCGATGTACTGGCGGTTTTGCAGCACGCCGTTGGCGCGTCTGCGCGAGCCATTTAGCGTCGAGCTGTTCCACTTGCCCCCGCGTGGGCTCGGGATGCCCTCGGCATTAAGCGCCTTAGCGATCTCGCGCGGCGTGGCGCCAGCGACGTAATCAGCGAAGATGCGACGCACGACTGCCGCTTCGCGCTCGTTAATTTCATGCTTCCCTGGTTGGCCCGGCACGGCGCGATAGCCATAACTAACCCCACCGCCCGATGCGCCATCGGCAACGCGCGCCTGTAGACCCCTACGCGTCTTGTTGCCCAATTCGGTCAAGAACATCTCGCTCATCAAGCCCTTGAGGCCGGCGTGCATGGCGGTCACCTTGCCATCGCTCACCGTCATTAGGCTAACCCCAAGAAACATGAGCTCGTTGCGGATGCTATGAAGATCAGCCTGATTGCGCGCCAAACGGTCGAGATCTTCTACAATAAGGATGTCGAAACGCTTCTCGCGGGCCATTCCCAGCATGCGGGCCAGACGTGGGCGATTTAGAGCGCTGGCACCTGAGACGGCTTCATCCGCAAAAGTGGCGACCACAAACATGCCCTGCTGCTCTGCCCATTTCTCGCACCATGCAATCTGATCGTCGCACGATTTGGCATTTTGCAGCTCCGAACTAAAGCGGGCGTAAATCGCGGCGCGGGTCGTAGATTTCATCTTGTCTGGTATCCCGCAGGTGGTCTTCGATGGCTTGTTGGCGAGCTAGGGCTTTCACGAACTCAAGCATTGCAGCATCGGCATTCATACGCTGCCGCGCGTGCTCGACTTCTGTCAACGGAGGGGGCCTGTTGGTTGCGGGTCGCATCTTGGTTTTCACCAAACACGCTCCGCGAGCTGGAGGCCGGCATGACGCCGGATGAGCGACGCAATTGTAGCCATGACCTCCAGTGTGTGTTCCATCGAAGCAACCTGCCGTTTTTGCGCCGCTTCACTTGCGACCGAGAAACGGAAACACTGGTTCCCCCAAGAAAAATATCGGGAAAGCAGCCATTCTGCGGGAAATTTAGGTTGCGATTTCCGTCCTTGTGGATTCTTCACAAATTGGCGCAAGTCATTGTTATAACATCAGTAATTTTGGATGTGTTTGGAAAAAGTATTTCCCATCAAGTTCCGCAATATCTTTCTTACGCCCTCAGTCCAGCCACCGCTTCCTTTCTCAAATTTCCGCTAACGTTGACCTCGACCCGCTAGTGCTGGGACGGGAAGTACAACTGCGATCGCTGCGCTGCGCGCAAATTGGAGAAGGGAGCCTGGCGGTGGCTTTGACTCAGAAGCAGGCCGCTGACGCCTTCGGCGTTGCCCCAAGCTCGATGAGCTTGGGGGGGTGATGATAGGCGGCCTGTTTCTGCGTCAACTGCTGGCTTGGTTGTCTGCATAAGCTCTGGGGCTATCCCAGAGATCTGATCCGCTGCCTTCCTTTCTTCCCTCTCTTTCTTACAGTCGATGAAAATGGACGCCTCTTGGCGTCCTCTTGTCGGACATTTACCCCGAGGCCTGCCGAGCGGAGTAAATGTTCGACGCCATAACCTGGACCTCGGAAGGTCCTGGTTATGGCGCGCTTGCGGGTTAGGCCCGGCTTGCCGGAAGACGCAGGCTGGGCAGGAATTTTGGTGCCTTCACCAGCAGACGGAACGCCAAAAACGGATGCAGCACCCCGATCATGCCCGCATACCAACGCAGCGTCGGCTTGACGGTGTGCGTCTGGGTGAGCAGCGCAGTGAGCCGCGCACTATTGGCGGGGCAGATGGCTGGCTCGATGCCGGGCAGGGCCTTGAACACCTGCACCACGAGTGGCGCCCAGTGTAGCGCATGCCGGCTATCCAGCAGCGTCTTGAGCCGCTGCTGCAGCTCGAGCTGGGCACTGGCCCGCTGGTCGGGCGCAACGTTGCAGCAGATTTCCACCTGCGTCAGGAAGGCGAGCACAGCGCCAACACCCTGGGGGATGGCACTGTCCTCGTTCAACCCGCCAATCGCGCGGGCAATGTGGTTCCAGTGTTCGAACACCGCCGCGCTGCTCATGTTCTTGGCGGCGGCGCGCCGAATGGCCTGACGCTGGGGGCCAAAGCTGGCATTGGCAGCGGTCATAAGCGCCTGGCTGTACTGGCGCTCGCCCTCTTTGCGACGCTGGAAGGGATCCATCAGGATCGCGTCGATCCCAACCAGCCTGGACTCCCAGATGTTGTGGACCGGGCGGCCCGGCACCAACCGGGGAACAATGCTCAATTCCTTGAGCTGGAACCTGCCGCTGCTCAGCGAGGCCGCGATGGAGGAGTCGTCAACGGCGAATATCCGTCCGCCCATCGTGAGGTGCATGTCGCAGAACGCCTGCTGGGTCAGTCGCACCAGGTCGACGGCGTCGGTCAGCACGATGTGGTGGATGTCGTTCTCTTCATAGAAGCTGGCGCGTTCGAGGATGGTTGAGATCGGCAGGGCGGCCAACTGCAGGTCCAAAGCCAACACCTTGCCACCAACGACCGCAGCGACATCGGGCACGCGCCAATTGCCATCCTTGCCCGCCACCCGCTTTTCCACCCGAACGTCGGTGAAGCGATGATCGTGCTTCAGGCATTCTGCCAGAGCGTTCTTGAGGGTGAGGTGGTCCAACCCTTCCTGCTGGCCAGAATACTGTACGGCACCGATCGAGCTCAGGTTCTGCGTGCGCCAGGAACAGGGCGGTGCGTCCTCGGCGGAAAAGTGCTTGAAGTAGGCCGCATCGCCGTTGCGCGGCACGTCGGGCTCCGCCGGGCGCTGGGCCACAAAGACCGGCTGCTCACACTGAGCACAGAGGAACAGGGAACCCCCCTTGGCATGCTCTCCATGCACATCCGTGCGCAGCTCGGCGAGGCTCACGGCCGACTGAGGGCCGAGCACGCTTTGCGCGGTGCGGCGCTGCAGGCCAAACGGCAGACGCGTGTCGAGCACCTCGGCAATGGTCCGGAAGTCGCTATTGCCCCGGCTTGCTGGTCCGGAACCGCTTGGCAAATTGTTGTCAGAAGGGGTGTTGGCGGCAGCGAGGGCAGGCTTCTTGGTCGATTTCTTCATTGGAACGCTCCTATTTTTGCGTTTTTGAGAAAAATGGTCAGTTCAAAAGGGGACGCGACGCAGCAGCTGAGGCCGCGTCGAGCAGTTTGTGGAGAGTGCGCAAGCTGCTGATTTTGCCCGAGCGCACGGACTTGGTGATGGGGGCGACCAGTTCGGTCTCAAGCCCACGCCGCTCAATTTCGCGCGCAGCGATATCGGCGATTTCCGCGGGCGTCGGCGGGGCCATCCGGATCACCTGGCAGCGGTCGAGGAAGGCTCGCGACAACCGGGTCGCATCGTTCACCAAAATGATCCAGTTCGTGAAACTGAGGTCCACGGTCAGCTGCAGATAGTTGTCCATATGCGCAGCTGCGCTGCGCTTCTCCAGCAGGCCAACCAAGGCCTCGGACGGCTGGGGCGAGCCGTGGCGGCTCATGTCGCGAAGCTTGTCGAGTTCGTCGAGCACCACGATGACATTGGCTGAGGCAGAATTGGCCAGAGCGTGCATGATCTCGCTGTGCCGCGAATTGCTCCACGTGCCGTCCTGCGAGATGATCGGGCTCAGATTGGTCATCGCCGCGCAGTCCAGATAGATCAATGGCAGACCGCTGGCCTCCGCCAGAAGGTGCACGAGCCGCGTTTTTCCAGCCCCAGGACTGCTTTCAATCACCAAAGGCCGGATCTGCAGCCAGTGTGCCCCACGCCGAATGTGCACCTGCGCCGACTGCCGAATGGCCTCGATTGCCAGAGCAAAATTGGGCGCCTGGGCGAACACCTCGGCGGCAAATTCGTCTACCTCGTCGGACGTGCCGGGACCAGTCAGGGTTTTGATCTTGCCCAAGCGCTGGGCCAGCCGGAGCACAGCAAAGCGATCGCGCCGGTCGTCGGCGCCGCGGCGCGCATTGATCTCATCAATGGAGACTTGTGAGGCAATGCGCACGAACGGCCGGTCGTGGTCTTTAAGCGCGAGCAAGCGCGGCTTCCCCATGATTGCGCGGTCCTCGGCTTCAAAAACGAAGTCGCTCCGCACAAGCTTAAGCAGTGCTTCGGCGTCATCATCGTCAGGTTCCAGGCCGGGCCCGGACGTCATTTTCCAGTTTTTCATGATTTTCGACATTTCTGCGGGCGAGCCGATCCGTGGCACAAGCAGGTATGCAGATCGGCGCGATGTTTCGGACCGACTGCGCAGCGGCTCAGTCTCGCGCCATCAGCGCGAGGTCACAGGCCTATTGGCAGTCGAGATGAGGGCAGAGGCCTAAACGGCGCGAGTTACCAGGCAGGCGTCGCGCAACGCGGCGACGCCGAACCATCCGATGCTCCCGAAGGGCGCAGAAATATGAAGGAAATTCTTGCTGCGAATCCGATCGCGGCAATAGAAGTGATTAGCCATCGCGGCTGCTCCTGTTCATGCAGGATGGTGGCTGCCTGGTCAGGCTGTCAGTCCGGTTGGCGCCGGGTTGACAGCCGCCTTGATGGGCAGCCAAAGACTCCGGGTGGAATCCTAATTTCAGGGTGACATCTGATCGCAAAAAGTCACCTGGCAAGTGAGAATATAGTTAACATTGCTGTGGCAGTGCCAGACGCTGCTGCAAAAGCGTCGATGGCATCCTTCATTAAGGTGCACGATCATTGCTCGGATGGGAGGCACGGGGAGCACCCCTGTGATCAGCACGCTCACCGAGCTTTCGTGCAAGCTCGACGTCGGCAACACGAAGCGTAGCCTTTCCGCTCTTGCCGAACACTAAAGGACGTCCGCGCATTTTTTCTACGGCAGCTACGTCGGGATGCGTTGCTGGAAGTACTATCAGCGGCTCTTCGCTCGAGGGTGAGGGCTCTGAGCGAAGTGGGAGCGTGAAGGCGTCGATCCACTGGCCGGATCGGATCCAACGGTCCAGGGCCGGACGGTATTTCAACTGAGCGTCGATCGGGACCCCACGGTCCTCGCAATCTTCGACATGCCACTGTGCTATACGTTTTGCTGCGAGAAGACACCTGGCCTGGTCCCGTGGCTGCAGATCGTTGAATGCTTCAAGCGCCCGGCTCTGATCGCTGAGCGGGCGTCGCGGGAAAACTACCCAGAGGTCATCGAACGAAACTCCCACGCCTCCGTCCGTTACAGAGTCTTCCGTTAAAAAGCTCTTGTTAACATAGGTGCCTACACATGGGTCGGCAGGGGGTGCCGGGTCTGATGCGGCAGGGGGTGCCGATACTTGTTCAAAAACCGGGCTGTTTGGCCCCGGTAGCTTCGATGCAGACATTAGAACTTGATATTCATGCGCGCTGTCACGAATGCCGCGAGTGTGAAGTTCGTTGACCGCTCGCTTCACCAGCCAGCCAGCCGAAATTAGTCGGTCAATGGACCGCTGAATCGTCGATCTCGCGCACTGAAATTCCTTTGCCATCGTTACCTGCGACCGCCGGCACCAGCCCACCTTGTTGGTGTGCCGCGCCAAAAGACACAGCACCCGAAAATCCTTTGCAGAGATTTCAAGGTCAATTACGGCTTCGGCAGGGACTTTGGCAAAGCTCGGCCCTCGCCTTGGCTTTGACTCGACAACCGGGGCCCTGCTGCCCCCCTCGGTCGCAAATTGTTTGATAGTCATACGTACTCCGATCTCTGCGCCGGCGAGCCGCTCAGGGCCACGGCATTGACAGAACGAAATGCATAAGTAGCCAATAAGTCAATATCGCTTATATCATTGATTTTAAAAGCTAAAAGACAAGTCTCGGCAGTTATCTATCTGCGAAAAACCATAAACTGGCGCGCGCTTGTCCAGGTTACGCGGGCATTTCACTGATGAACCAATGTTTGCGAAAAACTCGAGAATTTGAAGTGTAGAGCTCTCAATTTCTCTAATAAGTGGCTGTTTCAAAAAGCTGTGTACAAGCTCTTACAGCTGTGATGGTCGAACGTGCGTTCGGGCACACGGTGTGCTTCAAACATATATTGCAAGCTAGCTTGCTAGCTATTTGATAAATGCTTGTTCTAGCTAGCTAGCTAGATTTGCTAACCTGATGCAACGGTGCGGTGACCAGCCCGTCCGGCAAGCGCAAGTTCGCTCAGCCAAGAGATATCTACCGGTCTGAGTAAACCTGGAAGGGTCTTAGGATGCGCACAAAAAGCTCAGAGTGGTCCGCGGCGTTGCTCATTGCAGGGGCAAGCCGTGGCGGCGTCACCGCTGGGGCGCTGTTTGCGATAGCAGAAGGTCGCCCGCCCACGGACCGAGAGCTTTTCGGTCTGATGTTAGCCTTGCCGCGTGTTCGACGGCCCGTTGTGGACGAGTTCTGCTCACAGCTCGCGCCGGATCAGGCGCGTCAATTCATCGAGACCTTCAGCGGCTCCGTTCGCACGTGGCATATTCGGTCATCCAGCATCACACCTTGCGAGGCGTCCTGCTGGCCGCCGGGCGCCAACACGCGATCCAGATGGTCGAGAAGCCGGCGGCCATTGTGAGTCCCGTAAACAAGTGTGGCTCGTACTCAGAACAGCGCCAGCTCGTCTTCGCCAACGACAGCTTTGAGCCGCTCGAGCTGCTCCTGCGTCATCTCATGTCGCAAAGTGATCAGATCTGCAGCCGCATCCCTGAGTGCATTGAGCTGGCTTGACGTTTCTGCCTTCAGCGACGCGAATTCGGCTGCCATAGCCGCGTTCTCCAAGTTGATCCGCTCACGTTCTGCCGCGAGCTTTTCTCGTTCCGTCTGAGAAGCTTTTCGATCTCGCTCCAACCCCTCGATGAGGCCAAGCAAGGAATTGAAGATTGGCCGAACCATGACCCAGACAGGCGCAAGAATTTTGCTGTCTTCATCGGGGTTCTTGAGAACGAATTTTATCCCCGCGTCTGGTTCAATTCTGCGTTTGATCTGGCGATCTGCAATAAGGCCTGCGGCCTTCGAAAGGCCTGCGACCATCTTTTGGAAAGTCGTCTCATTGGCGATCTTCTGGTTATCCAAAGCCTCCTGGTCTGCCTTTAACTGCAGCAGCTTCTGCTCCACAGCCGCCTTTTCCAGGTTGAGGGCATCCAAGCCACCGTTCAGCTGCAGGACAAGAAGAGATGCAGTGACGGCGGCGCGGTTGGTACTGGCCGCATCGGCCTCTGCATTTTCCTTCGCTAGCTGGGTCTCAGCCGACTTTTTCGCTTCGATTTGGCGGTAGGTGTTGTGGTGGGTGTGAACGGCGCCAGTCACCTCCTTCGGTTCGCCTCTGTGCAGGCCGAAGCATGCCATTTCAGAGGCGTACCAATCCTGCAGAGCGACGCACTTTTCTGATGCGTCGTGCTTGTTGCCGCCAAATTGCTGCCGATACGAGACCCATAGGGCCGCGCCACGCTTGGTCGTCTTTACGTAGGTTGGAACAACGAAGACGGCCAGGTGGGGTGTCTTCTCATCCATATCCAAACGGATCTGGGCGACTTGCCCAGGGAACTTCCGGTTGAACACCTCAATGTTGTGGTCCATCCAACGCTGGATTTTCGCGGGATCAAAACCTTCGCGCCCGTCGCCATAGAGGAAGAATTCAGGGGTGGCCCCCACGTGGAAGTCTGCGAGCAGACCGGCATTGTCCTCGCGACGCCGGGCCCCGAGCACCTCGGTCACGCGGTCAACGGCCGCGATCAGATCTGTCGGGTCCTCAAGCCCGAGGCTGGGTACCCAGAACTGGTTGAGGTGAGAACGGCTGCGATCAACGTGGGCGCTGACGTCGGAGCGGTTGCCATGCGCGTTGGCTTGGCCAATCGCGGTACGACTGCAGCGAGATGCAATGCGGATGATGGCGTAGTGTTTTTCCATAGCCGATGGTCAGGCAACTGGATGAAAATTCAAAATCGTCCAAATCCAGATTCCCGCTTCGGTAGAAAAGCGGGAAACTCACTTTGCACTTTTTGGGACCCCGGCTTCGCCACCCCAAAAGTGCGTGAGCTCTCCGAGGGCCTGGCGGGGCCTTTTGCGGGTATTGGCGGCGCGGTTCTTTGGTTGATCCGACCCCCCTTCGCCTGCGGCAGGGGGGTAGAGCCTGACGGCTCGGATCAGGGTATTTCGCCGGTGTTCTGAAGCAAGCCTGCCCTTGTCCTGACGATCATGCGGCTGCTACTCCTCCCCCAGACTTGGGAGCATGCCAGCCTGATGGAATCCAATATCGAAGCCGTCGAGAAGCGCCTCTGGACGGCGGCGGACCAGCTCCGCGCCAATAGCGACTTTGCCAGCAACGAATATTTCCTGCCCGTCATGGGCCTGATTTTCCTGCGCCATGCCTATAGCCGCTATCTGATGGTGAAGCCGGAAATCGAAGCGGGGCTGCCCAGCCGGGGCGGCATGATCCGGCCGCTGAAGAAGGAGGACTTCACCAGCCGCGGTGCCATCTTCCTCCAGCCCCATGCCCAGTTTGACCATCTCGCCAGCCTGCCCGGTGTCGCCGATCGCGCGGCGGCGATCATTGCGGCCATGGAAGCTGTGGAGGCCGATTATCCGGCGCTCAAGGGCGTGCTGCCCAAGACCGAATATCAGAGCCTTGAAGGCGACGTGCTCGGCGATGTGCTGCGCATCTTCAACGACCCGGCGCTGCAAAGCGCCAAGGGCGACGTCTTCGGTCGCATCTACGAATATTTCCTCACCCAGTTTGCCGATCAGAGCGCCCACGATGGCGGCGAGTTCTTCACCCCGCCCTCAATCGTCCAGATGATTGTCAATGCCATCGAGCCCGACCATGGCAGCGTGCTGGACCCGGCCTGCGGTTCCGGCGGCATGTTCGTGCAGAGCGCCCATTTCATCGAGAAAATGCAGCAGGACCCCACCAAGGTCGCCACTTTCTATGGTCAGGAGAAGAACGCCACCACCATTCGCCTCGCCAAAATGAACCTGGCCGTCCATGGGCTGGAAGGGCGCATCGAGCCCGGCATCACCTATTATACTGACGCGCATGAACTGGTCGGCAAGGCCGATTTCGTCATGGCAAACCCGCCCTTCAACGTCGATGAGGTCGATGCCGAAAAGATCCGGAAAGACCCGCGGCTGCCCTTCGGCCTGCCCGGCGTCAACAAGTCCAAGAAGGTCTCGAACGGCAATTATCTCTGGATCAGCTATTTCTATAGCTACCTGTCCGATACGGGCCGCGCCGGTTTCGTCATGTCCTCGCAGGCTTCGAGCGCCGGTGGCGAGGAGGCCAAGGTCCGCCAGAAACTGATCGAAACCGGCCATGTCGACGCCATGATCGCGATCCGGGGCAATTTCTTTTATACCCGCACCGTCCCTTGCGAATTGTGGATGTTCGACAAAGCCAAGGCGCCCGAACATGCCGACAAGGTGCTGATGCTCGATGCGCGCCAGGTGTTCCGCAAGGTCACGCGCAAGGTCTATGACTTTTCGCCCGAGCAGTTGGCCAGCCTGACGGCGATCTTCTGGCTTTATCGCGGGCAGGATGAGCGGTTCCGCGCATTGATCCAGTCCTGGTTGCGGCAATCGACCGATGAGGCGCTGGCCAGCCTGGCGCTGGCGCCGGCCCTGACCGCAGCCTTGGGTGCGCTGACCGACGGCATCGACCTCGATGCTGATCTCTCCAGTGCCATCGCCATCTTCAAGGCCGATTGGGCTGCGTTCGCCAACGCCGCCAAAACGTTCAAGGGCAGCTTTGACGCCGATATCGCCACGCTGCACAAGCGCCACGATGCGAGCCAACCGCTGGCCGAGCAATCGCGCGACCTGATCCGCCAGATCGACCAGCTCCAAAAGCTGGCCGACAAGGCGCATCGTGACGCAGGCGGTAAGCGCGGCAAGGCCAATCCGCTCAGGGCGCTGGAAGAGGCGCGGGCAGGGGCTGTCGAACAGCTCAAACTGGTGCGCTATTTCCACCGCCAGGCTCATTGGCTGCTGTCCCGCTTCCCCGATGCGCAACTGGTCGCCGTGCCCGGCCTGGTCAAGCTGGTGGATCATGCCGAACTGGCCGCCAATGACTGGTCCCTCACCCCCGGCCGCTATGTCGGCGTAGCGCCCGAGGAGGAAGACGAAGATTTCGATTTCGAAGGCGTCATGCGCGATATTCATGTCGAGCTGGCCGGGCTGAACGAGGAGGCGGCCGCGCTGGCCAAGCAGATTCAGGCGAATTTTGAGGGGCTGGGGCTGTGAGCTGGCAGCCGCGAAGACTCGATCAATGCGCCAAGTTTTCATCGGGGGGGACGCCGTCCAAAGCGAACGCAGGATATTGGGTCGGCAATATACCTTGGGTCAGCTCAGGTGAGATGGGCCAAAGCTTCATTGACGATACAGAGCTTCACGTAAGTGCAGACGGGGCGGCAAACGGCACCCGGATGGTGCCCAAGCATACCGTGCTGGCTGTCGTCCGCGGCATGTCTCTGGCCAATGAATTCCGCATCTCCATTACGCAAAGGGAAATGACGTTCAACCAAGACATCAAAGCTCTCCATTGCGTGGAAGGTATTGACCCACACTTTCTTTTTTACGCCTTGAAGGCTCGAAAGAACCATATCCGGGAACTGGCTACCGAAGCCTCACATGGGACCAAGAAGCTCGAAACCGACACTTTGGGTGCAGTGGAAATCTTGGTGCCTGAAACACTGGAAGCGCAGAAGGCAGCGGCCTCAATTGCACTTAACTACGACGACCTGATCGAGAACAACCGGCGGCGGATTGTCTTGCTGGAGGATGCCGCCCGCCAGCTTTACAAGGAATGGTTCGTCCGTTTCCGCTTCCCCGGCCATGAACATGTCAGGATTATCAACGGCGTGCCGGAGGGTTGGGAGCGCTTGCCGCTCGGCGATGTGCTGACACTGCAGCGTGGTTTCGATCTACCCACCTCGGATCGAAACGAAGGGTCGGTGCCAGTCTATGGCTCTACGGGTATAGTTGGATACCACGACACCGCCAAAGTTCAAGCTCCGATGTTGATCACCGGTCGATCGGGGTCACTTGGACAGGTATGCCTTGTCTCGGTGCCATGCTGGCCGCTCAATACTGCGCTTTGGGTGCGGGAATTTAAGCGAGCAAGTCCGTGGTTTTCTTATTTCTTGCTTGTGGACATGGGTTTGGAAAAATTCAATGGTGGTGCATCTGTGCCGACCTTGGATCGCAAGGTCGCCCATGCAGCGCCAGTCATGTTGCCGACGGGGCCACTAATGGACCAGTTCGACGCAACTGCACGTCAGGGGTTTGAACTGATCGACACCTTGGACAGGCAGAATTCCGAACTCGCCCGTGCTCGTGATCTCCTCCTCCCAAAGCTCATGAGCGGGGCCATCGCGGTATGACCCCGATGAACGAGGACACGCTGGTTCAGCAGACCATGGCCGACTATCTGGCCAATGCGCTGGGCTGGGACAATGTGCTGGCGTTCAACTCTGAGATCTTTGGCCCCGAGGGCACGCTGGGCCGCGCGTCCGAAGCCGATGTCATCCTCACCCGCTACCTCGGCGAAGCCCTGATCCGGCTCAATCCCGGCCTGCCCGACGCCGCCTATGCCGATGCCCTGCGCCAGGTCACCGATGCGCCGCTGGGATCGGACTTGTTGGCGATCAACCGCGATGCCTATGGCCTACACAAGGACGGCGTGCTCGCCAGCTTCCGCGATGCCAAGGGCGATCTGGTCCGGCAGCGCCTGCGCCTGATCGATTTCGACAATCCCGAAAACAACCATTTCCTCTGCGTCCGCGAACTTTGGGTCAGGGGCGACCTCTACCGGCGCCGGCCCGACATCATCGGCTATGTCAACGGCCTTCCGCTGCTGTTCGTCGAGTGCAAGGCGCTGCACAAGGACATTCGCCACGCCTTTGAGCAGAACCTGTCCGACTATAAGGACACCGTCCCGCACCTGTTCCACCACAACGCTTTCATCATCCTGACCAATGGCCACGCCGCCAAGATCGGCTCGCTGTCTAGCCGCTACGAGCATTTCAACGACTGGACCCGGCTCGAGGAAGACGAGTCCGGTGTGGTCGAACTCGAGACCATGCTGAAGGGCGTCTGCAGCAAAGCCAATTTCATCGACATCCTGGAAAATTTCATCTTGTTCGATGATGGCGGCGACCGCATGGTCAAGATCGTGGCGCGCAACCACCAGTTTCTGGGGGTCAACCGCGCCATTGCCGCGGTGCGAGACCGTGAAGCGCGCGACGGCAAGCTGGGCGTCTTCTGGCACACCCAGGGCTCGGGCAAGAGCTATTCCATCGCCTTTTTGACCCAGAAAGTGCATCGCAAGATCGGCGCCAATTTCACCTTCTTGATCTGCACCGACCGTGTCGATCTCGATAGCCAGATCTACGGCACCTTTGCCGGCTGCGGCCTGGTCAACAATGACAAATTACAGGTGCGGGCCGGCACGGGCGCCGAGCTGAAATCCCTGCTGGCGCTGCAGAAGCCCTATGTCTTCACCCTGATCCACCGCTTCAACCAGGATGTGAACCCCGACGAGCCCTATTCGGGCCGCAACGACATCATCGTCATCACCGACGAGGCCCACCGCACCCAGAATGGCCTGCTGTCTCTCAATATGCGCAATGCCCTGCCCAATGCCAGCTTCCTGGGCTTCACCGGCACGCCACTGATGAGTGGCGACGAGACCACCAAGCGCACCTTCGGCGATTATGTCTCGACCTACGATTTCCAGCGCGCCGTGCAGGACAAAGCGACTGTGCCGCTTTACTACGACGCGCGCGGCGACATGCTGGGCATTTCCACCACCGACCTCAACGAACAGATCGCCGCCAAGCTCGAAGAACTGGACCTGGACGATCCCAACGTCACCGAGCGGCTCGAAAAAGAGCTCAAGCGGGAATATCACATCATCACCGCCGAGACCCGGCTCGATGCGGTGGCCGCCGATTTCGTCGATCACTACACCACCGGCTGGCAAAGCGGCAAAGCCATGCTGGTCTGCATCGACAAGGTGACCTGCGTGCGGATGCACGCCCTGATCGCCAAGCACTGGGCCGCCCGCATCGTCACACTCGAAAAGCAGCTGGCCAGGGCGACCGACGAACAGGACATCGCCGACCGCAGCCGGCAACTGGCCTGGGTCAAGGCGACCAAGGCCGCCGTCGTCGTCTCAGAGGAGCAGGGCGAAGTCGACCGCTTCCGCAAATGGAGCCTCGACATCAATCCGCACCGGGCGCTGATCAAGCACGGCTTCGACACCCAGGATGGCAAGCGCCTCGACCTGGAATCGGCCTTCAAGAAGGAAGATCACCCTTTCCGCATCGCCATTGTTTGCGCCATGTGGCTCACCGGTTTCGACGTGCCGAGCCTCTCGACCCTTTATCTCGACAAGCCGCTCAAGGCGCACACGCTGATGCAGGCCATCGCCCGTGCCAACCGCGTCTATGTCGGCAAGAACAATGGGTTGATCGTCGACTATTGCGGCATCCTGAAAAACCTGCGCCAGGCGCTGGCCACCTATGCCGGCACACCCGGCGGCGCACTGGGTGGCGACGGCGACCTGCCGCCCAAGGTCGATCCGGTCCGCCCGCCCGAGGAACTGCTGGCCGATCTGGAAGAGGCCATCACCGCCGCCGAGGCGTTTCTGGCTGACCGCGATTTTCGCCTGCTCGATATCCTCGACAAGACTGGCTTCGAGCGCAATCGGGCCATCATCGATGCCAAGGAGGCCGTCAACGAGAACGACGAAAGCCGCAAGCGCTTCCAGATCATGGCGCGGGAAGTGTTCAAGAAGTTCACAGCCTGCGTCAACTTCCGCGCCGTCAACGCCTATCGCCAGCGCTTCGCCGCCATCCGCGTCATCTATAACAGCCTCGAAGAAGACGTCCGCCACGCCGACATCACCGACATCATGCTGCAGTTGCACGAAGTGGTGGATGCCAGCATCGAAACACGGGGCGCCGGTGAGCGTGACCAGCGCCCCTACGACATCAGTCAGATCGACTTCGACAAGCTCCGCAAAGAATTCGAGCGCAGCCCGGCCAAGAACACCACGGTGCAAAGCCTCAAGGACGCGATCCAGAAGAAGCTCGAACTGATGCTGCGCCAGAACCCCCTGCGCACCAATTTCCAGCAGCACTACGAGGACCTGGTCGCCAGCTACAACAGCGAGAAGGACGCGGTGAATATCGAACGCACTTTTGCGGCCCTCCTGATCCTCGTCGAGGAACTGGACCACGAACAAAAGCGCGCCATGCGCGAGGGCCTCGACGAGGAGACGCTGGCTCTGTTCGATCTGCTCTTGAAGCCCGACCTGGAAAAGTCTGACATCGCCAAGCTCAAGAAGGTGGCGGTGGATCTGTATCAGACCCTCAAACTGCAGCTCGACGCCATGCAGGACTTCGCTGGCAAGCAGGCCACCCGCGACGCCATCCGCGTCGCGATCGCGGATTTCCTATACGATGATCGGACCGGGCTGCCGCCTAGTTACCAGGCCGATGAAGTCGACCTCAAGGCCCAGGCCGTTTTCGCGCATATCCTAAGCCTCGGGCACGCGAACTTCCATGCCGATTGACACTTAGTCGCTTTGGAAAGGCAGGAGCCTGCCTACAATGCCGCACCGGGATCCTAATCACGCGGTGACAACCGCTGGTCGGTGGCGGCAAAGGCTGATCCACTATCCGGGCTGCTGCGCCCCAGCGTCGATCTGGGTCCCTCGGCGGATCAGGAAGAGAATTGGCGTGGCCGCCAGAACCATCCACGCCTTTCCCAGCGATTGCCCCAACAGGAGGTCTATGCTCCCGAACGCGACCAATAGGAAGATCAGGCTGTCGAGCAGGAGGCCTACCATGCTGCTGGCGAGGGAAGCCACAAACAGTCCCCGCCGACGCAAGGCGGTGTAGATCAGGAGATCGGCGAGTTCGGCCACCAGGAACGCTCCCGCCGAGGCGACGGCAAGCTGGGGCGAGGCCACAAGCGCCGCTATGATCGCACCGACGAGGACCGCAGCAAACGCCCAGCGCACGCCCACTTCCTCCTGCACGAGGTCGCGCAGAACGAGAGACAACCCTGCCAACGCCACTCCCGAGGGCGCCAACACCCCGGGCCACACGGGTATCACGCATGGCCCATGGGGAAAGCAGGTGCTTCCGACGTTCAGCACCATCCAGTTCGCCGCCGGGACGGTGAGGACGAAGGCAACGATAGCGATTGCGCCCAGGGGGCGGAAAGCCTCGCGACGATCGCGATCAGGAGCAATCGACATCATCATATCCCTCGTCCCAATCTGACCGCGGTCGTTGTTCCGATGCTTGGGGGTCTGCTCGGGCGTGCGGTCAAATCGGCTTGAACATGCTTTCGGCAGCGTCGGAATTGAGGCGCGCCCAGAACTCCATGGCGTACCTGTCCGTCATGCCGGCGACGAAATCGCAGACCTCGCGGGCCTTGACGCTGACATTGGGCGCCTCGCGGATGCGGCCCCGGACATCGGAGGGCATCAGCAGGTCGCCACGATCTCCCATTAGGGCCTTGAAGATATCGGTGACGAGGTCGTAGCCCCGATACTCGCCCAGCTTGACGCGCGGCGCATAGATCGCCGCCACGAACGTGTATTGCTTCAACACTTCCTTCCGCAGCATGAGCTTCTCGGGAAGGTAGACTTGGCTGAGCGCTGGGCACTCCTTGTGCGGCTTGAGCTCGACCCCGGCGATGAACTGATGCACGAGCTCCGACGAGAACTCGGTCCTCTTATAGCCATCCTCGCTCATGACCTTGGAGGTGCGGTAGGCTTCGGCGAACTTCAACAGGCTCTCGTCGCGCTTGGCCTGCTGGGCGGTCTCGTCATCGATCACTATGCCGTCGAGTGGCGAATCCGCTTCCTCCGTCGGCTGCTCGATGATGTCCGAGAATATCTCCATGAAGACCGCCTGGATCTCGTTGATGGTCACCGTCCGCTTCATCGCCTTCGAGGCCCGCTTCGCCACCGCGCCGAGCAGAGCTTCGTCCGACGCCAGCATCTCCGCGGGCGACAGGAAGCCGACCTTGAAGCAGTCCTCGAGGTCGTAGACCGAGTAGGCAATGTCGTCCGCCAGATCCATGATGCTACATTCGATAGTAGAGAACTTCTCCTCGGGACCGGGGACGTAGCCATTCAGCACCGATGCCTTGACCCGGTCGACGATTACCTTTTCCGAACCATAGTAGCCTTTGACGAAGCCATCCGCCGCCTTCCGGATGGCCGGTATCTCGTTGTCATACTTCAGAGTCGCCGCGATGGTCCGATGGCAGAGATTCAGCCCTGCCCTGTCGTCGCCAGCCAGGGGCTCGGCGTACCGCAATTTCTTCTCGAGGCGCGTCAGGATGCGTAGCGTCTGGGCGTTCCCCTCGAAGCCACCGTAGCGTTGCATTGCCTTGTCGAGCGCGCTCTCGCCGTTGTGGCCGAACGGCGGGTGACCGATGTCGTGCACCAGGCCTGCAGTGGCGCAGAGTCTGGGGTCGATCTTGCCACCTAGATCCTTTTCATGGTCGAAGTTGATGCGCTCGGCGATGCCTTGGGCAATCTGCGCCACTTCCAGCGAGTGGGTGAGCCGGTTTCGGAAGAAATCCGACTCCCGGCTTGGGAAGACCTGGGTCTTGCCCTGCTGCCGGCGGAAGCTGGCTGAGTGGATTATCCGACCGTAGTCGCGGCCGAACTCGTCGCGCCACTGCTTGTCGTGGCCGTCCTTCTCGACGACCACTTCGCGACTGCGATCTGCATCGGTGTACATGGTCTAGGCCGGCTGATTGACGGGGCCGTGCTGCTGTCCTTCTTTGACAGCGTCCTGGGCCTTCTTCTCCTTCACCCGTTGCTCTGCGCGAATACGCACCGTCTCCCGCAATGTGCTCAGTCCGCGCTTTGCCTCCTGCCTTGCATGCACGACGGCCTGGAAGTTCGCCATTCTAGTTCTCCTGCTTCGGTGTTCGACCCAAGGGTTGCACCCTTGAATGTTCTCATTATGTTCTAATTCGACGACATTGGCCATGCTTCGTCCGCTCGTGTCATACGCGTCGGTACCCCGGCCTTTCGGGCGACGTCGGCCACATGGCTCGTCAAACCGACCTCGCCCCGCAGCAGCAGGCCATGGCCGGTCGGAAGCGACTGCATTCGCAGCCGCAGCGCCGCCAGACCTTCAGACACATCGAATACCGCCCATTCGTCCGCCTCGCCCGGCACGATGACCGAACCCGCCGAACGGCTGGCGCCACGGTGCAGTTGCATGACCCAGACCTGCTGGCCGTCGAAAGCCCACTCGAAACGGACGTCACCCAGGGCGGCAACGAGGCGGGCGTGCGTAGCGCGTACCATCGCCACCACTGCGTCGGGAAGTGCCATCGGAGGCGTGGTGCCTTGCATGAACTCCTCGCCGGTGCCGCTGGCGCCTTCCACGTAGAGGATGCCATCTGCGCCCTGCACCGCGGCACCGGACCAGACGGCGGGAACGGCCTCTTGGGCCAGCACGGATACGATCGAAGTGCTGTCGGGATCCTCACGGGAGAGCAAGGCGAAGGGGTCCAACCATCCTCGTGCGGTGGTGAATTTGCCGGGCACTTGTTCTACTGGGCACGTCCGGGTCCAGACCTCCTTCGACCCGGTCGGCGTGCCGAAAACGAATGGCGCCAGGCGTCGACCGATCACCGTGCTCCGCGGAACCGGGAAACCAGCAAGGTGCGCGACGAGCAGGCCGAAGGCCTTGTCGCCCATCATCCGGGAGAAATCGTTGGGCCACCGAACGTCAACCCGAGTCCCGGGCAGGGACTCGTGGGTACCGAACTCCCAATAGAGCACGTGTGACTGCCGGTATCCCCGCGGGGCCGGGTGGAGGCTGAACTCGAGGCGAGCAGTCGCGCCATGGGCCAGCTCGGGCCCGAACCCGAAGACGGTGCGGAAGGCGGCTTCGGCCCACTCGGCGGGGAGGGAGGCAAAACCCTCCCGCTCGACGCCACGGGGTGTCGCGTCGGGACGGAACTCCACGACGTCATCGAGGATCACGCCGGAGACGCCGCCATCGGACACGTCGATGGTCTCGTTGACGATGGCAAAGCTTCCCTCGGACGAGAACCGCGCAAGCGCGTCCAGGACGGTCTCGGCATCCTGCAGTGCGTAGAGGAACTCGCGGCTCTGCGAGGACGCTTCGCTGAAGGTACGGATGTTGACCGTGCCTTCCCCGCTCCGTTCGAATAGGGCCCGAACTGCTTCCTCAGTGGTGGTGAACCGGTGGTTGGCCGGCAAGCCGGACAGCCGGCAATATTCCTGCCGCGGGCCCGAGGCAGAGGGCGAGAAGCTCACGAATTGGGCGACGTTGAACCTCTCCGCCAGTCTGTTCAGCGTGGCGTCCTTGCGGAAATCGGGCCCCGCGCTGTGAGAAAGGTTTCCGGAATGGATCATTGGTGGTTGCGATCCAACATGGTTGGCAGGTCTCGCTGGTCATCGATTTTACACTTGGGACGGTAAACATTCCCTTTGCAAGAGACAAACCGACCGCTGCTTTTTGCACGTGCAAAAGACGGTACTGCGACCGCCTGACGTCTTGCGGCGCGGGCCAGCCAATCGCTGGCGATACGATTCTCGCTACCGGACCCCGCTGGCGCCTGTTCGGTCATACGAGCGCCGACAGGTTAGTGAGAATATGCAAAATATGCATCCGCTGATCGTCCGGCGCGTTGCGCAGTCGGCTCATGGCCTCTTCCAAATCCGAGCTGGCCGGCGCCCCCGTGCCGTTCACTTTCACGAGCCAGTCCTTCAGGTCGGCCTCGAGCCTTGGTGAGGGCGGCACCTTGCGCGATAATACTTTGCTGACATGTCCTTGGGTGACGCGGCAGAAATCCGCCAGCTCGCGTTGTCGAATGCGAGTGCCCCTTAGGACGGCGTTCACGGCATCTATGATATTGGTCGACTGCATTGACCTGTGTTTCACGGGATGAATATAATGCATAAATCTTCAGGGCATTTTATGCAACACGTCATCTCCCTGCACAACGGCATACCCGTGAGACGCCTCCTGCCCGATCCTGCGGAGCCCGTGCTCCCGGGAGTGCTTTGGGGCAGGTTCGACGAAGCTCTGACCCCCGCGTTCTGGGCCGCCCAGGTCTGGATGAAGGAATTGGCGGGGGGCGAGTCGTTCGGCCTGGGCAATACCCTTGCGGAAGAAGTGGCTGCATGTCTCCTCGGCGGGCACGGTGCGCCTGCCGAAGTCGGTCTGGCGGCCTATGGCAGGGTGCGCGAGGCGATGCGAAGCCAAGCCGCCGTGGACGCCGGCGCGATCGAAGCCATGCTGACCATACCGCTGAAGGTAGGGCAGAGGATGGTTCGCTATCGTTTCGCCCGGCAGAGGTCACGACAACTGGGCGAGTGCCTCGCAAGGATTGCCGATATCGACGAGGCAACGCTCGACGACATCTCGCTTCGGAACACACTGATGCGGTTGCCGGGGATCGGCCCCAAGACCGCATCCTGGGTCGTCCGGAACCGCAGGGCGAGCGACGAGGTCGCGATACTCGATGTCCATATCGTGCGGGCGTGCGTCCATATAGGGATATTCGGCGCCGGTGCGACTCCGGCGAGGGATTACGCGGGCCTCGAGTCGCGTTTCATCGGTTTCTGCCGCGCGGCCGGCATACGCGCTTCATTGCTCGATGCACTGATGTGGCGAACGATGCGATCGGTAGGCCCGTCCCTTGCGGGCTTGCGGCCAGCGTCGAATCCGAGTTCAACTCAGGTACGCAGCAGGGGGAAGAGAGCATGTCCGGGGGTGGTGGCTCGAGCAGGGACGATCTGAGTCCCGGAATCGGAGGGGGTTCGGACGCCTGCGGCCAGTCCTATAACGCCCCCATCAACAGCCCAAAGCCCTCCGTACTGGGCACAGTATCCATCGGCACGGTCCTCACTGTCGACGTCGTACCTACGGGCACGACCAGTACCCTGGTCGTCCGCGACGCGATGGGGCGCATCGGCGGCTCCCTGACGTTTCTGGGCTATACTCAGGTCATCAACTGCATTGTCCAGCGGGGTGTGACCTACACGGCAACGGTGCTTGCCATAGCGGGCGGCGTCTATACCGTCGAGGTTGCTCCCGTCTGATGCGCAGCCTTTCGGTAGTCGGAGGCATTTATCGCGAGCGCTGCCTCCAACCAACCTGGGACGCCGTCTTGGGGTCTGCCGGTCGTGCCGCACAGGCGCTAGGCACCGCAAAGGCCTCGCGGAAACGGCTGCACTCCTACGTGGGTGAGCGGGCGCAGAGTGAAGTGGAACTCCTCGCCGAGCTCGCGGACTTCGAGCTGGTGCCTACGGACCTGCCTTTCCTCGTATCGTTCGAATACGCTCACACGCTTGGCGACCCGGTCATATCGCCACCGATCGGCCTGATGGGGCACCGACCGTTCCTCTCCGTGGCTGACGAAGTTGTGCTCCGTTACGGCATGCTCGAAGGCGACGCCGTCATCGCCGCCGACATCGCGGTATACGATCCCCAATCCGCTTTCGGCGCTGCCGCCTTCTCCGCCAACGGCTCATCGGCCAAGCGGCTGGCGGTCGTGCTCAACAGGCTGGAAATGCACTCCATCACCGGGGAGGAAGATCCTCGCGCCGGCGCCGATTGGTTGTTCCGGAACGACGGCGCCGAGGTGGTCGTGCTGAAGATGGGTGCGTTGGGCGCACGGGTGATCACCCCAGACGCGGTCCGGGACATCCCGCTCTACCGATCGGACCGCGTCTGGAAGCTTGGATCCGGCGACGTGTTCTCTGCGACGTTCGCGGCGACGTGGGCTCTGGAGGACATGGCGCCAGAGGACGCAGCGGACGTCGCCTCGCGGGCCACCGCCTGGTACTGCGGCCATCGCGCCCTTCCCACCCCGGACGCTGCCACGCTGGCCGCAACGCCGTTCGAGCAGGTGCGCCCGGGTACGGGCCGCATATACCTGGCTGCGCCGTTCTTCGATCTCGGCCAGCGCTGGCTGGTGGAGGAAGGCAGGCGTGCCCTGCTGCAAGCGGGTGCCCGGGTGTTCTCGCCCATCCACGAGGTCGGGCCTGGCCCCGCCGAGGCCGTCGCCCCTGCGGATCTTGCCGGCATCGAGGACTGTGACGTGCTGCTGGCGATCCTCAACGGCATGGACCCCGGGACTGTTTTCGAAGCGGGCTACGCCATCCGCAAGGGCATTCCGGTCATCGCGCTGGCCGAAAATGCGAGGGAGGAGGATCTCAAGATGTTCGTCGGCTCCGGGGCGACCGTGACGAGTGACTTCGCGACCGCCATCTACCAGGCCGTTTGGAGGCTGCCGCGATGACGACAGCATTGCTCCTGTCCGGCGGCATGGACTCCGTCAGTATTGCCTGGTGGCTTCGGCCCGACGTCGCATTGACCATCGACTACGGCCAGAAGCCGGCCGAAGCCGAGATCGTCGCCGCCGGTCACGTGGCCCAGCTGCTCGGCATCCCGCACGAAGTGATCCGCGTCGACTGTTCATCCCTGGGTTCGGGCGATATGGCTGGTACCGCGCCCGACGCCGCGGCGCCGGTGTCGGAATGGTGGCCGTTCCGGAACCAACTGCTCGTCACGCTGGCCGGAATGGCGGCGGTGCGCCGAGGCGTGTCGCGGCTGCTGATCGGGGCCTTGGCCACAGATGGCGCCCACGCCGACGGTCGGCCCGAGTTCGTAGATCGGGCGTCGCAGCTCATGGCCATGCAGGAGGGCGGGATAGTCGTCGAAGCCCCCGCCATCGACCTCGATGCCGTCGGACTTGTGCATCGATCGGGTATCGACCAGGGCACGCTGGCTTGGGCCCATTCGTGCCATACGAGCAACTACGCTTGCGGTCGCTGCCGCGGCTGCACCAAGCACTTCAACACGTGGCAGGCCCTTGGCTGGACTCCTCACTGACGATCCCTGGCCGCGGACGCCGCCGGGCGAATGGGTGGCTTGGCTCCCGCCTGACTGCACAATATCGGTGCTGGACCCGCCGCCTGACGCGCACGACCACGGGTTCCTGAGAGTGTTGCAGGCCCGCCGATCAAGCGTCGGAGGTGATATCGGATGGTCGGACATCGAAGCCCTGCTCTGGCATTCAGCCAGAACGATGACGTCCGATGTCATGGGACGAGCAGGTATCGAGATCGAACGGCGGGCTGCTCCATCGGCCGGCGGACTACACTGCATCCACGTGGTCTGCCAGATGTGCGGGGAGGACGTTCAGCCAAAGATGTACTTGCCCAGGCATGCGTTCGCCATGCTTAACCGCCGCGCGGGTTCTGCAGCCAGGAACGTTGCTGACGTGACCCGCCTGCTTCCGCGGGCCGCGGGTTGTACGCTTCGGTTCGTTGCCGACATGGAAAAGGCCGCAGCGGCCTACAACAATCCGGAGAGCCTGGTATGGCGCGACTCCGGCGCTCTCGCGGCCACGATGGGCCTGGTGGCCGAATGGCTCGGCCTATCGGCGAACATGCTCGGAATGGCCGGAGCGGACTATATGCAGTCGCTCGGATTTCCGGGCGAGCGCTTCCTCGCAGTGGGCGGCATCCAGGTTTCGGCACGTTCGCCTCAGGCAACAATGTTCGCAGAGGATGTCTGCTTGCGACCGCCTTGATCAAAGGGCTGCTTGTCCCCTTACGCCCCTCTTTAGCCATTCAACATGATCCGGGGCAACGGCAAGAATTGGGGCGCTACCTGGCGTTATGCAGCTATTGAGAATGTAGGGTTGCGATTGTTGCGCGCTCGGGCAGCCGTAGCCATCGGTCCGACCAAATGATTAGCGAGCCGCGTCAGACAATGCCAACGCCATCCTCACCCAGAAATCTGCTGGGCCCGTTCCTATAATCATGCTCATAGACATAGAGGAGCAACTGCTCGGCCCTGGTCACCCCGACATAGAAAAGACGCTTGTCGCCCTCGATCGCTGCCGCAGTTCGCGACCGATAGTCCGGAATTCGCCCTTCCTTCAAACCGATGATCGCGACCGCGGCATACTCTCGACCCTTGGAGTCGTGGATGGTCGTCAGCCGCAACGCCTTGTCCGGCGAAGCAAACATGCCGAGATCTTCGATGCTGAGGTTGCTGACGTCGATTTCGGCGTGATGCATATCGGCGATCATATCCTTGGCCGATGTGAGCAGGTCGTTCTGACGCCTGGCTTCGATCCAACCATCTCTGACGAGGATCGCGCCAGTCTCTGCCGCGAGGCTCTCCATCCAGTTCACGCCGTCCTGGTGCTCGGCCAATGAACGAGCGGTTCGCATCAACGCAATCATGGTTCGGCGCCCATCATAGCCGAAGATGTCCCATCGGCCTGTTCCGGTCATGTCTTGGATGGCGTTGAACATCGCGCGTTCGAGCTGGCGCACGTTGTACCTGTGACCGTCGGTGACAGCTGCGCCGAGTTGTTCAGCGAGATTGGCGAACAAGCGCGATCGTCGGTACGGCCGGGCACCGGGGCCGACAACTTTTATTCCATAGTCCCGCAGTCTCCGGGCGAGGGAGTAAAGCTCCGTCCAGCTCTTGGCCACGATGGCGGAACGACCTAGCGGCAGCCCCATCCGCTCGATCGACGGCAGGAATTCGTCCGTTATGGCATCGAAGGTGTCGTCTTGAGCCGAGAACCGCACCGGCTCCGTGCAATGCTTGTTCTTTCCTTCGCTCGTCATGGCCGGTGCTCTCTGGAAGAGCTTCTCGGCATGCTCGACGATCGGTCTGCTGGAGCGGAAGTTCCAGGACAGCGAGTAGGCACGCGAAGCCCCAATGTCGACTGCGAAGGGCTCTATCAGCTCAGGCTTCGCTCCGGCAAAGCCAAAGATCGACTGCGCAGGGTCTCCCACCAGGAAGAACCTGGATTTGGATTGTGCGTGGATCAGGCGCAAGATCTCCACTTGGATCTCAGTGGTGTCCTGGAACTCGTCGATTAGGAAGCTCTGGAACCGCGTAGCGACCGAACGAGCCACTTCAGGATCGTCCCTGAGGAGGCAATAGGACAAGTAGAGGATGCTGGCGAAATCGATGAAGCCTCTGGCCGCCGCACCCTGCATGAAGTGTGGCGCCGCAAGCCGGATCATGTCGTCCGTGAGGGCGGACCCGATGTATTTGCCTGAGACGTCGAGGCCTATTCTTCCGAACAGCTCATAGTCCTCGTAGCGCAAGTCGTAACGTCCCACGGCCTCTGCTGCCTCATCGGCTATTTCCGTGAACTCTTCTCGGTCCGGTGTGAGGACTTGCATGGCGCCACTGAAACCTGGCACCCGCGACGCGAATGGGCGAAGGATCTGGTGCAAGCAGAACGCGTGGATAGTGCTTACCAGATAATTCAAGTGATCGTCCGGCATGAGATGGGCCGAAACCCGCGTGTCGATCTCGCTAACCGCGGCGTTGGTATAGGTGATGCAGGCAACGGCGAAGGGCGTGCCGCGCAGCCGCTCGACCTCTGAAACCAGCTTGGCCACGATGGTCCGTGTCTTACCGCTTCCGGGGCAGGCCGTCAGAAGCACGTTGCCGGGGTGATCGAGCGCTGCTTGCTGCTGAGGGGTAAGCCTCATGCGAGAAGCCAGTTGACGGCATCTTCGACATACTTCGGCACTGCCGCGCCTTTTTCGGGCATGTTGGCCGCTGCCAGTTGCGCGAAGCGGGCCTTCCCGAACCGCTTGGCGGTGTTGAGCACGCTCTTCTTGAGCCCTTCATCGATGCCCAGGACGGCCGCTGCGAGGTCGATCTTGGAGGCGACGCGTGGCGCGCCGATCGCTCGTGCAGCCTTGCCCAGCATCTCCAGATTGTTGTCGAGGACGATTTCACGCTCGAACGTGGTTGCGCCAAGGAAGACCTCCACGAATGGACCCTTCAAGGCGTTGAGGTTTTCCTTCTCGGGTGGGGCATCCTCGTCTTCCTCTACCTCGACCTTCTCAGCGTCAGGCGGATCGAGATCGGCATCGGCGACAATCGCGCAGCGTTTCGGCAAGCCGGTGTCTGAGAACAGACGTGCGTAGGCGCCGAAGTGGACGCCATGTATCGGCACGACGGAGATGCCATAGCGGTCCAGGTCGATGCCCATCGCCGACTTGATCAGTCCAGGCAGCAGGAAAGCTTCGGCAGCGCCCTCCACAAGCATCACGCGACGGGCAAAGAGAAGGTTGGACTTGGTCGCATCGAGGTAGCGCTCGAGGTCAGCGACGTCGCCCGAAGTAAGCGCGGTGTTTGAAGCGATCGTTGAGACGAAGGAAGAGGCGCCGCCGGTATTCGTCATCATGACATACGAGCCAAGTGGTGCCTTCGATGTCACTTGGGTACTGTGCGTGGTGACGATCGACTGAAAAGGCAGTGCCCTCAAGGCGTCGAGCAGAACGGTCTGCAGCTGAGGATGCAGGTGCGCCTCAGGTTCCTCGATCAGGATGAGCTCGCCTGCGGCCTTGCCCTCGGCCGCACGCTTCCTGAACTGCTCTATGAGAATGGCGATGTAGAGAAGATTGTTCATGCCGAGGCCGTTGCGGCGGGGCTCGAACGACTTCAAGGCCGGTCCCGAGAGCAGCAGCCGGATGTTGCGCAGGATCGACTGGAATGTCGGCGAGCTTAATCCGATCTCGACGTCAAGCGCAAAAGCCTCGCCAGTCACCTCGTGCAGGGCTTTCTCGACGGCTTCGGCGACATCCTCGATCGATTTGGACGCCTCGATGGCGTCATTCGCCGCCTGGACCGCGGCGACAAGGGTATCCTGCTCGGTCTGCCCGATCTTGCTGGCTTCGATGAGACGAATAAGCGGAGACCGCCTCATGTCGCCCAGATCGCTTTCGACGTCGCGTAAGGCGTGCAGGAACACAATGCGATAGGCTTGAAGGTACTGAAGCCCCACCGAACGCGCTCCGATATCGTCGTTCTCGGTGTCCCACTCGATATCTATCAGATCGATGGCTGGGTCACCGCCGCCGTATAGTTCCCACCCATAGTCATCGAGGGTGAGGGTGTTGGGATCCCGATCGCCGGTGCCCAGTGCATCGCGGACCAGAGCCTTGGGCCGGAACCGATAGAAGATGCGAGCCCTGCCGTCTCCAAGCTGGGTCCCATGCAACATAGCGACTTCGTTGTCGTTCTGATCGAAGTCGGTGAACTCCACACCAACTAAAACCTGGAAAGGCTGCGACTGGTTGACCTGGGTGTGAATATCGTCCTTGACCAGGCTGCGGTACGCTGAGGAGAGGTCGACGTCGAGGGCTAGTCGCAACGCTAGAATAAGGCAGGACTTTCCCGCGTTGTTCTCGCCAATGATGCAAGTGGTTTTGCTCTGTACTGCAACGTCCACGCGAGAAAGCGACCTATACCCTTTGACGACGATCCGACTCAGATGCATGCAAGCGCCCCCATTCGTGGAAACTTTTGTTCCGGTCCAGGCGTCGCGAGTCAACGTGTAGAAAGCTTGTTGACGCAAGTCGTACGCAAGACTTGACCACACTAGCCCTTCGAGGTGTTCGGTTCTGGGCCAAAGGCTGCCGTTGTCCTTATGGACCGCGTATGCCCGAAATGGGATCGGCTGCCGACGGGCGGTTTCGGGGTGGGTTACGGCCGGTCTGCTAATGGAATAGTCGCGCAGCAAAGCGGAAATTAGCGCTTCGCGAGTTCGGGCCATGTGCCACCCGTCTATTTCGCATCGCAGCGTTGGGCGGTAGTAGCTTTGCCAACTGGCAACTCTAATCGCGATCCAGCAACTCGCAATTCATTATCAATAGCCTTAAGGTCGACCAATAAATGAAAGCGCGGGTGATATGATGATCGAGAGTACAGCAAACGACGTGGTAGTTGAGGTCCAGCAGAGCGACTTTAGCCGGAGCTACTGGGTTAGTCGCACTTGGATGTCATCCGCGAGCGCCGCCGCTCTGCAAAATGCAGACGTCATAGTTGTGCCTTGGGAGGACTTCCGGCCCAACCGACCCGCACTCTTCCCCGAGGGGACGAGTGATCTGGTGAGACACCTCCGTCACGGGGTCTCCATTGGAGTCGCGATTGATCAAGACAAGTACGAGGAGATCGCCCTTTACAGCAACGCCTGGCGGCTCCCTACCCTCATATGCACGTATGCGGTCATTCCGCTACTGGTCAACCTGTTGAGCAACGAGGTCGATCGGCGCTTCATCTTCAAGCAGGAAGAGACACCTGTGTCCATCGTCTCCGTTGAACTGATCGTCGAGGGACCTCTGGGCCAATGCGTTTCAATTAAGTATAATGGGCCCGCGAACAAACTCCCTGACGAGTTGCTCAAGCAAGTGGACGCGTGTTTCCCGAAGGCAGACCAAACCCTTTCCAACCCTCCGGCCCAACCAACGGCGGAGGCTACCCAAGCAGACAGGCCGACGTATCAGGGGCGTCAAACGCTAAGGTGACACGTGGCACCCAACCCTATCGACACTCTGGCCGCTGAATTAAAGACCCGCATCCACGATACGAGCGTGGTTAACTGGAACTCGTTCATCGCGAGGATCTCATCCCAGTTCGCCGAGCCGGCGATTGCAAATGAGATGTGGTTCGTACGGCAAGTCGCTAAATGCCGGTTATCGTATCTGATCGCCTTAGATGAAATGCGCCGTGGTGCGTACTTTGATGCGTGGTGTGGTTTCGAGCGACTGGAGTTGGACTTAAGAGACATTCTGAAGAACCCGGTTTATAACGTTGAGTTTTTCGCCGTCCCGCAGTTAACCCGGACCGTAGAACGCTGGCAGTCCATCTTCCCTTATCGTCTTTTTGCTAGCCCGGAGATGGTGATAAAAGCCGAGGATTGCAGCATATGCAGTTCGCCGGTCGACCCTTGGTCCGATTGCGGGCATGAAGTGGGTAAGCTCTATGAAGGCCAAGTGTGTCATCGGGTCGTCCGCGAAATGGAGCTTCTATCCATCTCCATCGTCCAGGATCCGGTGCAGAAAATGGCGGTTCTCGACCCGTACAGCCCAAATTATGATTATCTGCCCTTGGATTTCGTTCTCGCCCGTCTTCCCCATCCGTTTTTCGAATGGCGCGTGGACCGCACGACCGCCTCGCAGCCCTTGTCCAGTTTGGGTCTACTGGCCGATGACGAGCCCTGTCCGTGCGGGAGCCGGGAAGTGCATGGGGCTTGCTGCAAGGGAAAGCAAATGATCGTACTTCCACACCTGGAGTTCTGGTTTGGCGACTTCGGTGATGACGCCCGCCGGGACGTCGAAATCGTACGTCACGGGGACGAGTGAGCATCAGCGTTGACCAGGCGCGAGCCGGCCCCCTTTGACTAAAATAGCCTAACCACAGCCCTGTTCGCCGAGTGGCCTGGTGGATGCAGAGTGTCAGCGCTGCCGTCCGCGCGCCAAGTGGTACGCTGATAGCATCTTTCCACCAATCCAACGGTTTCTTGGACGGGGTTCAAACGCTGTTGATAATGGTCCAATCCGACCAAGACTATCGAGCAAACATACAATCATGATCATTGAAGTCGGAGCAGCGGGTGAACGACAGCGAAGGCAGCTATTGAGAAGTCGGTTAGGGGCACATGAACGGCTGATTTGGGGTCGAGACCTGCTTTTATGCCGCTATCGAGAATGTAGGGGTGCGATTGTTGCGCGCTCCCGCAACCAAATAAAAAAAGCGCCCCATAAGGGCGCTTTTTTTATTGCCCGCAGCGCAGATGTGCAGCTCTTGCTGCTTTCCTGCCGTTACCGGGCTGTTCACTACAGCTTGGTCCTGGGCTGAGACATAGTTGGATCCCAGCGTTTCGCATCCACCTTATCTGCCAGCGCTTAGAGCCTCGGCGCTCTCCCGGTTCAAACACGGCTGTCGCGTTCAGTTGCCGCGAGCCCCAAAGCTACTTTGGGTAAAAAAGCGTATTAACGCACTTGAGTTAACTTAAATAGGGCCGCAGTCTTCCTGCGCCGTCACCAGCCTGCAGGAGGCAGGCGTGACAGCTAAGGAGAGGCTGTTCCCATGACCCGACTTACCCGTCGAACTTTCATAGCGTCTGTTCCGCCAATACTGGCTGCGACACAGATCCCTGCCTGGGCCGCGCCCGCATCCGACCTTGAGCTGATTGCAGCGCAGAAAGGCGAGCCTGCTCTCGTCAAGCTCTATCGCCAGCTCGAGCGGTTGACCTCTACAGTGACGCTAATGACCACGGGCGCTCACCCTGATGACGAGCCCAGCGGCATGCTGGCGGCACTTCGCCATGTCTACGGCATTCGTCCGGTGCTTTATTGCATCACGCGTGGAGAAGGTGGCCAGAACGCCATTGGGCCTGAACTTGGGTCGGTCCTGGGTGTGCTGCGGACACGCGAAATGACGGAAGCCTCGCGAGCCCTCGACGCTTCACTGGCCTTCGGCAGCCAGGGACATCACGACCACATGCACGATTTCGGGTTTTCCAAGGACCCCAACGCAACCATTGATCGCTGGGGCCGTGATCGGGTCATCGAGCGTATGACCTGGGCCGTCCGGCAATATAAGCCCGACGTGATCATGAACTGCTTTCTCGATGTCGGTGGTCAGCACGGGCATCATCGGGCCGCCAATGTGGCGACCTTTATCGTCGCCGATATCTCGGGCGATGCAGCCGAGTTCCCCGAGCAGATCGCGGCGGGCCTGAAGCCCTGGACCGTGCCGAAGATCTATCAACCTGCCTGGGGCGGCGGCGGCGGCGTTTATGACGATGAAACCCCGCCACCACCCACGACACTGGTGGTCAAGGCGCCTGAACGCGACCCGATCTCCGGCGCCACCTTCCCGCAAATGGGTGAATGGTCGCGTTCCTGCCATTTGACGCAAGGGATGGGCCGGTGGCGGCCGGACCCGCAGACCGAATGGCCACTCAATCTCAGCTGGACTTCAGTTGGTGAGCCAGGGACGCAAGAAGCTGATATCCGCGAAGGGCTTATTGCTACCGTTGGTCACATCGCGGAGCTTGATGGGATGCCCGCAGCGGCTGCGGAGTCCCTGCGCAACGCCCAAGGCCTGATCGAAGAGGCGGTGGATGATTATGGCGATCCAGTTGTCGTCACCGCCAAGCTGGTGGAGATCGGCAAAGCCCTCAAGGAGGCGCAAGGCGCAGTTCCCCCTGAACTGCAGGAGCAGGTCGCCCATCGCCTCGAGCGCAAGATCCGCGAAACTGACCTGGCCCTCGCCACGGCTGCGGGCATGCAGATCCGCGCCTATACTGATGGAGGGGACCTTCGGCCCGGGGAAGAAATCATCGTCAAGACCGTCGTTGATGCTCCCGATGCGGTGAGCGTCAAGTCCATCACGGTCAATGCCCGTGACGGTATCACCGCTGGCGAAAACGATGTGGAAGGGGTGGGTGTCAGCATTGCGCCTGACGCTGTGTTGACCAATCCACTGACCGAGCAGTTCGATCCCCTGGGGGGCAATGGCGATGCCTTTGTGCGGCTGAATGCCGAGATCTCAGGTTATGAAGCCGTGCTGGACATCGATCTGGAGGACGCCCTCCGCGTCTTGCCCGAGGCTTCCCTCGAGCTCAAGCCGGATGCCGTGCTGTTCAATACGGAGGCCCAGATCTCTCCGGTTGAGATGACCGCCGTGGTTTCCGGCGCCACGACCGCCGATCTGGACTTCGGTTTGCCCGAGGGCTGGACCGCAACAGCAAAGGGGCAGACCGGCAGCGAAGCTGGCAGTTTCGAGCTGGTGCCGCCTGCCCAACTCGGCACGGAGCGGATCACCATCGCGCCCAAGTTGCTGGACAAGCCCGCTTATGCCATCAACGTCTTCAGCTATCCCCATATCGGGCGGTCGGTGGTGCCAACAGAAGTGGCAATCCCCGTGCAGTCTGTCGGAGCCGCGATCCCCGAAGGGCGGATCGGCTATATTGGTGGCGGCAACGACAATGTTGGCACCTGGCTGACCCGCATGGGCGTCGATCTCAAGGAG
>JAQSXP010000063.1 GCA_029256605.1 Devosia sp.
CCCCCTCGTTACTGCGCCCATCATCGGTGCTTCCAAACCACACCACCTCGACGACGCCGTTGCTGCACTAACGCTAAGGCTCAGCACGGAAGATATCGCAGAGCTGGAGGGTGCCTACCGGCCACGGGCGGCGGTGATCTAGAGCTTGATTTTGCCCAAAATCCAATCTACTCGGCCGCGCCTTGGTGTTCCAAAGCTGCTGCGCCGAACCGCTCAGGTCCCTTTGTGCAACGGCAGCCTGTGCATGGCCTGCTCCAGCAAGATCGTTTGACCGGAGCGGTTCGTCGCTTTTGAGAACCACACGGACGAACAACTGATGCCCACTTTGGGGGACCAATGTTCGTCGTGGGGCCTCATGCACTGGGCAAGGGCAGAGCTTTCGTCACCGAAAGGACCTGGGCCAACCACACCAAGTCATGCCTTCTCCGACACAAGCTACTTATTCTTCCCGCTACCATCTGCAACAGGGAGTGCTCCGGCTAACCCTGCCGATGCTTATATGAACGCTTGGCATCGCTGGTTTGACTGCAGACGTTGTGCTTGCGCCCGGCACAACTCAGATGCGCATTCCCACGGGCGCCTTGGTCGAGTGACCGCGACATTGGCTCGGGCGAATCGTCCAGCTTCGAACTGCCGCTCACCAGAGGCCGCCAGTCGCAAGCCACCCCAGCTTCGCCACCGACGAGACCAGAGCGTGAAGCCGAACGTCGAGGTTCACCCCAAGAACTTACGCGCTTACTCTACGGGTACGCGAACCGTACGCGATCCATTCTTCAGGGCGGTAACCCGCTGAATGTTGTGCTGTTTGGAGGGCGTCGGAAAATGGTGGAGCTGAGCGGGATCGAACCGCTGACCTCGTCATTGCGAACGACGCGCTCTCCCAACTGAGCTACAGCCCCGTTCCGACCGGGTTGGCGCGGCTTTCAAGCTGCTCGCGCACGGCTTTGCTCATCGTGCTTTCGCCGGCGATATAGGCATAGGCCTCGCCGGCCGGGAATTCGAGCGCCGCCACGGCATCGAGCAGCAGGCTTGTTGTGCCGGCGGGCTCTCCGTTGCGATGCAGGTAATGCAGGGTCAGGTCCGCCTTGGTGGTGAATTGCTGCTCTTCGGCGGCGTCGGCCACTTCGATCAGGGCGATCACCTTGCCGCTTTCGGGGAGCTCCTCGATGCGGCGCCCGATGGCGGGCAAGGCGGTTTCGTCGCCCACCAGCAGATACCAGTCAAAGGCCGCCGGCACGACCAGCGAGCCGCGGGGGCCGCCGATCACGAGCTTGTCGCCCACTTGCACCTTTTCTGCCCAGCTGGAAGCGGGGCCATCGCCATGGAGCACGAAATCGAGTTCGAGCGTGCCCTTGGCGACATCGAAATAGCGCGGGGTATAGTCGCGCATTTCGGGACGCCGGCCGGGCGCGAACTCGGCGCCGCGCTCGCCAATGGGCGCGGTATGGGGCTCGACCCCTTCGGGGAAAAAGAACGCCTTGATGTGATCGGCATGGCCCGGAGACGCAAAGCCGGTCAAATCGCCCCGCAGCGTCACCCGACGCATGCGCGGAGTGATGTCGGTCACAGCCGTTACTTCGAGCAGGCGCATGCGCGTTTCGTGGCGAACGCGGATGGGAGCGCGCGGATCAGCGGCAGCGGGGGCGTCAGACATGGCAGTCATTCCTGAATAGTGCGGTCAGGATTTACTCCGCCCGGGAACCCGGGGCAAGCCTTGCGCCGTTCTCTCCGGGAGACGTGGTCTTGGCCACCCCCTTTATCTGCAGGAGAAACCATCATGCGCAGCATCATCTATGAAAGCTTTGGCGTGCCCGAACAGGTGCTGAAGCTTGGCGAGCGGCCCCAGCCGCAACCGGGGCCCGGCCAGGTGCGGCTGCGCATGGTGCTCTCGCCCATCCACAACCACGATCTGATGACTGCGGCCGGCAGCTATGGCTTCAAGCCCGAACTGCCCGCGACAGGAGGCACGGAAGCCCTGGGCGTGGTCGATGCGCTGGGCGAAGGGGTCACCAATCTCGAGGTTGGGCAGCGCGTCACCGGGGGCGGGCAGGCGACCTGGGCCGAGTATTTTCTGGGCGACGCGGCCCGGCTGGTGCCGGTGCCCGATAGTGTCGACGACGAAACCGCCTGCCAGCTCGTGTCGATGCCGCTTTCAGCCAAGATGATCATCCATGAGCTGGGCCTCAAGCGCGGGGACTGGCTGGTGCAGAATGCCGGCAATGGCGCGGTGGGCAAGCTCGTGGCGCGGTTCGGGGCCGAGCAGGGGATTGGCGTCATCAGCCTGGTCCGGCGCGACGAGGCGGTGGCCGAGCTCAAGGCGCTGGGCATTGAGCATGCCGTTTCAACCGCGAGCGAAGGCTGGCAGGACAAGGCCCGGGCGATGATCGGGGAAGGCAAGGCGCTGCACGGCATCGATTCGCTGGGAGGCGATGGGCCGGCCCAGCTGGCCGAAGTGATGGCCGATGGCGGCACCATCACCAATTTTGGCGCCATGACCGGCCGGCCGCTGCGCATTACCCCGGCGTTGTTGCTGTTCCGGCAGATGACGGTCAAGGGGTTCTGGGCGGCCAAGCCCAAGACGCCGGTGGCCGAGATCGCGCGGATGATAGGCGAGCTTGTCGCCGATGCCGCCAATGGCAAGCTCACCCTGCCGGTGGATGGGATCTATCCGCTTGAGGAGATCGCCGCGGCGGTCAAGGCCAGCGGCGAGCCCGGGCGCAGGGGCAAGGTGGTGCTGCGGCCTTAAACGAGGCCCAGCATCCGGTCCTGCTCGCGGCGCAGTGCGAACAGGCGGGTGGAGGCGTCGGGCTGGCTGTTGGCTGAAGTCAGCAGCTCGCCCTTCTTGACCGGCGCGGTCACCTTGCCGCCTTCGAGCAGCCCCACCGGCACGGCCCCTTTGGCGCGGCTATCGGTGATGGTCATGGTAAAGGAGCGGTAGCAGGTTTCCCCGATGGCATCGAAGGTTTCGCCCACGGCGAGGTCGCGCTTGGCCACGGCACAAACCTCGGCCACGGGCTGGGGCAGGGGCACCATGTCGGGCTTGCCGTGCAGCATGATGCGCGCGCAGGTCAGCGGCACCTCTAGGCTCGTCAGGTGATAGGGCCGGAAGAAGCTGTAATAAGGCCCGTGGCCGATATGGAGGTCATCCATGCGCTCGATGATGCGGGGATGCTCGGCCTTGACGATCACGAAGACCCCCGGCGCCACGCCCTTGCCCACGGTGAAATCAACAACGCCCATCTTGTTGAGGATCCCCCCGTCCTCGCGCGGGATCAGCACCTTGGCCATATCGTCGCGGTCGGCCTTGGGGCCGTGCATGCCCGGGACGTCAGGGACGAGGCCCGTGGCATTGGCGATGGCGCACATTTCCACCATGGTCTTGGAGCCATCGACAAACTCGACGAGCATGCGCGGGTTCATGTTGCGGCGTTCCGCTTCTTCCCGATATTCGTCGGGGATGGCGTCGTGACGCAGGGGATTGTTCTTGCCCTTGCCGGCGGCAACGATGGGCAGGCCGAGCGCCGAAACGAATTCGATCAGCTCCATGCAGGAGGACGGCTCGTCGCCGGCGCCCACGGAATACACAACGCCGAGCCGGTCGGCCTGGGCCTTGAGATAGGGGCCGATGGTGACATCGGCTTCCACATTCATCATCACCAGATGCTTGCCATGCTCCATGGCCAAGAGGTCGTAATCGGCGGCGACGCCCGGTTTGCCAGTGGCATCGATCACCACATCGATATTGGGCGTGGTGACGAGGGTTTCGGCCGAGGTGATGGCGATCTTGCCCGCTTCGATGGCGGCGGTCGCCTGGGCGGGACTGTCAGCGGTGCGCCCCTTGCTGTCCTCGCCATAGGCAATCTGCATGGCGGCAAGCGCGGTATGGGGGCGGCGGGTGGCGATGGCCGCCATCTCGATCCCCTGCATCAGCGACATTTGCGTGACCAGATCGGTGCCCATTTCGCCCGAGCCGATCACCCCGACGCGGATGGGCTGGCCGGTTTCGGCTCGCGCTTGCAGGTCGCGGGCGATGCCGGTCAGGGTGATGGATGGGGTCATGAGATCGGGTCCAGTCTAGATTGCCTTTTCCCCTAGCATCGGCAGGAGCCGTTTGAAACAGGTTAGGGCTTTGGTGAGACGCGTGGTGCGCTTGCCCCTTGCGTCCAGCCATGCTTTTTGGGCGCGAAACGGGAGGCAAAAGCGATGGCGCGGATCGGCCTGGTGGCTCATGACGACAAAAAGGACGAGATGGCAGCCTGGGCCCAGACCCATCGCGACAAGCTCAGCCGGCACCAACTCTGGGGTACGGGCACGACGGGCGGCCGGGTGATGGCGGAAACCGGCCTGCCGGTGACGCTGCTCAAAAGTGGGCCATTGGGGGGCGACCAGCAGCTGGGCGCGATGATTGCCGAAGGCCAGCTCGATGTGCTGATCTTTTTCATCGATCCGCTCTCGGCCCAGCCCCATGATGTCGACGTCAAGGCGCTGACCCGGCTCGCAACGCTTTACGATGTGCCATTTGCCCCCAACAAATCCACGGCCGACGCGGTTCTGGCCGCCTTGTGAGGGGCGCGGGCGCGGTTGACCGGTCCGCAAGCTTGTGCGCAGATGCGGCAAAACAGCCCTCCCCCGCGGGGGCAATCGGCTATCCAGTGATCAGGGTCAGAACCGCGTGTCCGTTGACGCAGTGATCGACGTTCGTAACGTCTCCAAAAGCTTTGGCGGTCTTCGGGCCGTCAACAACTGTTCCCTCACGGTGGAGCGGGGCTCCATTACGGGGCTGATCGGGCCCAATGGGGCGGGCAAGTCGACGCTGTTCAACATCGTCGCGGGCAATATCGAGCCCGATAGCGGCTCGGTGATCTTTGATGGCAAGGATGTGACCGGGCTCAAGCCGCACCAGCTGTTTCGCACCGGCATGTTGCGCACCTTCCAGATCGCCCATGAATTCGGGCAGATGACGGCGCTCGAGAACCTGATGATGGTGCCGGGCGACCAGCCGGGGGAGAGCCTCTTTAACAGCTGGTTCCGGCCCGGCCTTGTGCGCTCGCGCGAGCAGGAGGTGCGCCAAAAGGCGCTCGATGTGATCGACTTCCTCAAGCTTGGGCATGTGCGCAACGAGCTGGCGGGCAATCTTTCGGGCGGACAGAAAAAGCTGCTCGAGCTAGGGCGCACCATGATGGTGGATGCCGAAGTGGTGTTGCTCGACGAAGTGGCGGCGGGCGTCAACAAGACGCTGCTCAATGATCTGGCCGCCAATATCGAGCGGATGAACCGCGAACTCGACTACACCTTCTTTGTGATCGAGCACGACATGGATCTGATCGGGCGGCTGTGCGATCCGGTGATCGTGATGGCGCAGGGCGAAAAGATCGCCGAAGGCCCGATGGCGCAGATCCGCGCCAATCCCGCGATCGTGGAAGCCTATTTCGGCACGCCGGTGGAGGCGGTTTGAATGGAGCTTTTGCGTGTGAACACCCGGCTGCAAACCCGCGGGGAGAGCCGGCTATGGCTTTGATCGAACTCAAGCATGTGGTGGGCGGCTATGGCGGCGCGCCGATCCTCAACGGCGTTGATCTGAGCATCGAGCCCCATGATATCGGCGTCATTGTCGGGCCCAACGGGGCGGGCAAATCAACGACCCTCAAGGCCATTTTCGGCCTCTTGAAGGTCACGGGCGGCAGCATTGAATTCGGCGGCGAGAACATCGCCAATTCCCTGCCCGACAAGCTCGTGCCTAAGGGGCTGAGCTTTGTGCCCCAGGAAAAGAACGTCTTTACCTCGATGAGTGTCGAGGAAAACCTCGAGATGGGGGCCTTTACCCGGCGCGATGATTTCCGCTCCACCATGGAGTGGGTCTACGGGATGTTCCCGGTGCTCGCCGAAAAGCGGCGCCAGCCGGCGGGGGAATTGTCGGGCGGGCAGCGCCAGATGGTGGCCATGGGCCGCGCCCTGATGAGCCAGCCCAAGCTCTTGATGCTCGACGAGCCCTCGGCGGGCCTGTCGCCGCGCTATGTGATCGAGATCTTCGAGACCATTGTGCGCGTCAACAAGGAGGGCGTCGGCATTTTGATGGTGGAGCAGAATGCGCGCCAGGCGCTGGCCTTTGCCACCAGAGGCTTTGTGTTGGCGGGCGGGCAGAACCGCTTCAGCGGCACCGGCCCCGAACTCATCGCCGATCCCGAAGTCGCCAAAAGCTTCTTGGGCGGCTGAGATGGACCTCCCCTCCGCCGATCATCGCTCCACCATCCACCCCTTCATCGAGTGCTGGCAGCCCGCATGACCGAACTTGTTTTCTTTATCAACCAGGTGGTGATCGCCGGCGCGGTGCTGGGCTCGATCTATGCGCTGGGGGCGATCGGCATCACGCTGATCTTCGGCATTTTGCGCTTTGCCCATTTCGCCCATTCCGAGCTGATGACCTCGGGGGCCTTTATCGCCTTTTTGCTCGCGGGGGCCTTTGCCGCCTGGGGGATCGTCACGCCCATCCCCACCGGCTTTGTGGTGCTGCCCATCGCCATGGTGCTGGGCGCGCTCTTCGCGCTGGGGATCGACAAGGGGTTTTATGCGCCGTTGCGCAAGCGCGGGGCCCGGCCGGTGACGCTGCTGATCGCTTCCATCGGTGTGACGCTGATGGTGCAGGGCCTGATCCGGCTGTTTTTCGGCGCGGGCTCCTATTCCTTTTTCGAAACCGAAACCAAGGAAGTGTTCCGCATCGACATGTCGGGTTTGGGCTCGACGCGGCCGCTGGTGATCACCGAGCCGCAGGCGCTGATGATTGTCGTCACTGCCATTTCAGTGATTGCGCTGCACCTGTTCCTCACCCGCTCGCGCCTCGGCAAGGCGATGCGCGCCATGGCCGACAATGCTGATCTCGCGCAGGTTTCGGGCATCAACACCGCGCTCGTTGTGCGGGTGACCTGGGTGATTGCGGGGGCGCTGGCGACCATGGCCGGCACCATGCTGGCGCTCGATGTGACGCTGAAGCCCGACCTCGCCTTCAACATCATCCTGCCCATCTTTGCCGCCGCCATTGTGGGCGGGCTGGGCCAGGCCTATGGCGCCATTGCCGGCGGCCTCCTGATCGGCTTTGCCGAGACGCTTGCGGTCTTTAACTGGACCATGGTGCTGCGGCCGCTCAACGCCATCCTGCCCGACTGGCTGCAGCTGCCCGCCACGCTGGCGCTGGTGCCCACCGAATACAAGCTGACCGTGGCCTTCGTGATCCTCGTGGTTACGCTGCTGGTGCGCCCCACCGGTATCTTCAAGGGAGCTTCCTCATGATCGCGCGTTCTGCTGCGCTGTTTGGCGGCCTCTTTGTCCTCATCCTGCTGGTCGGATGGGTTCTGGGTGCGCCCTTCACCTCGAGCCGCCTCGTGGAGGCGGCCGCCTATGCGCTGATCGCGCTGGGACTCAATATCCAGTGGGGCTATGGCGGGCTCTTTAACTTCGGCATCATGGGCTTCCTGATGCTGGGGGGCGCGGCCGTCACCTTTATCTCCTATCCCCATGACCCGGCGTTCTGGGCCTCCGAAGGGCCGATGCTGCTGGGGCGCGCGCTCCTCGCCTTTGCCGCGGGGGCGCTGCTGGTGATCGGGGCGCAGCAGTCGCACCATCTGGGCGTGCCCGGTCGCGCCAAGACGGCGCTGATCGTTCTGGCCTGGTTTGTGGCCTATTGCGTGTACCGCAGCCAGATCGATCCGGCCGCCGCCTATATCGAGGCGACCGGCAATGGCTTTGTCGGCGGGTTGGGGCTCCATCCCGTGCTCGGCTGGGCTTTTGGTGGCGTGCTGGCGGCGGGCGTGGCCTTTGTCATTGGCAAGATCTGCCTTGGCTTGCGCTCGGATTACCTGGCTATCGCCACCATCGGCATTTCCGAGATCATCCGCGCGCTGATCAAGAACATGGACTGGCTG
>JAQSXP010000064.1 GCA_029256605.1 Devosia sp.
GCGCTATGCCGCTGGCCGCGGCTGGAAAGTGACCATCATGGAAGAAAGCCCCGGTGAAGCCGGGGGCTTCAAGGAAATCATCGCCAATGTCGCCGGCAAGGGCGTTTATGCGCGCATGAAGTTTGAGAGCGGGGTGCATCGCGTGCAGCGCGTGCCCGCCACCGAGGGATCGGGGCGCATCCATACTTCGGCCGCTACCGTCGCCGTGCTGCCGGAGGTCGAGGAGATCGACATCGATATCCGGGCAGAAGACATCCGCATCGACACGATGCGTGCTTCTGGTGCCGGCGGTCAGCACGTCAACACCACGGACTCCGCGGTTCGCATCACCCATCTGCCCACCGGGCTGGTGGTGACATCGGCCATGAAGAGCCAGCACCAGAACCGCGCACAGGCCATGATCGTGCTGCGCTCGCGGCTCTACGAAATGCAGCGCGAAGAGCGCGACAGTGCCCGCTCCGCCGAGCGCAAGGGACAGGTGGGCTCGGGCGACCGCTCCGAGCGCATCCGCACCTATAATTTTCCGCAAGGCCGGGTAACCGATCACCGCATCAACTTGACGCTCTACAAACTCGACAAGATCCTGACCGGCGAAGCGCTGGACGAACTGATCGAGGCCCTGATTACTGAAAACCAGGCCAGCCAGCTGGCCGCGCTAGAGGACAACACCTGAGCGGCACCCTAAGCATTGGCGCGCTATGGCGAGACTGGCGCGATCGCCTTGTCGCCGCTGGTGTCGATAGGCCGGCGCTCGATGCCAAGCTGTTAGTGGGTTGGGCGTTGGAGCTGTCGCCACTCGAGCTGGCGACCCGCGAGCACGAGCTCGTGCCGCCGGAAGCGGTCACACGAGTTGCTGCGGTCATGGAGCGGCGGCTCGCCGGTGAGCCCGTTGGCCGGATTATGGGGGAGCGAGAGTTCTATGGCCTCGTTTTCCACCTCAACAGCGCTACACTCGAGCCCCGGGCTGATACCGAGCTGCTGGTGGATCTGGCGCTGGGCCTGCTGCCGCCGCAGGGCAGTCTGCTTGATCTTGGAACCGGGACAGGCTGCATTCCTATTGCCATATTGCATACTCGGATGGATGTGAGTGGCGTTGCGATCGACGTCAGCGCCCAGGCACTCGAGGGCGCTCGCGACAATGCAGAACGGCATGGCGTGGCAGCGCGGCTGAAGCTGCTGCATGGCTCGTGGTTTGGGCCCCTTGGCGCGCCGGCGGGGCAGGGCAAATTCGATCTTGTCGTGTCCAACCCGCCCTACATCGAGACGGCAGTGCTCGCCGGGTTGTCGCGCGAAGTGCGTGAGCATGATCCGGTTCTGGCCCTTGATGGCGGACCCGATGGGCTTGCACCTTATCCGATCCTTGCTGCGGGGGCGCAGGAATGGCTACGGCCGGGTGGCAATTTGCTGCTGGAAATCGGCTCCACTCAGGGAGAAGCCGTCGCGCTAGTATTGCGAAGCCTCGGCTATGTTGAAGTGACAGTTCACAAGGATCTTGCCGGGCTTGATCGTGTGGTAAGCGGGCACCATCTTGGTGATAACGGCCACACGGCTGTGTGACGGCGCAAATTAGCGCTGGCAAATACGGGCCAAACAGGCTAGCTTATTGGTGTTGTCAATGGCGCATCATGGGCGCCGCGGCGATAGCCACCTGATCATTGTAGCTGCAGGGCGCAGCGCGGTTCCAGCGGATGCTGGAGCGACGCTTGATGATCTAGGGACAAATGGCGCCGCCGCTTGACGGCTTTCGGTTTTCATGAAGCCAGATGAACCCCCATAGACGAAGCTTGGGCTTCAAACGGGGACTTGGCCTGACCTGGCGCAGCCGGTCCGCCATGAATGTGACGCTTAACTTTTAGAGTTAGAACAGCGACCAATGAGACCCAACAACAATCAGAATAACAACAAGAACCGTCCTCGCGGGCGCAATGGTGGACGCAAGCATGTCAATCCCCTGTCTCGTAATTTCGAGAGCACGGGCCCGGATGTGAAGGTGCGCGGCAACGCGGCCCATATCGCGGAAAAATACATGCAGCTGGCCCGTGATGCCCAGTCGTCCGGGGACTCCGTTATGGCGGAGAATTATCTCCAACATGCCGAGCACTATTTCCGCATCGTCGCAGCTGCCCAGCAGCAGACCAGCTTCCGGCCTGATCAACAGGGACAGGATAGCGAAGATTTCGACGACGATATGCCCGAAATCAACTCGCGATTCTCTTCGCCCCAGCCGCAACAGCCCCAGCAGGCCGATAATGAAGACGCTCCCGAAGCCGGTGAGCGCCAGGATCGATCCGAGCGCCAGGAGCGCCCCGAGCGTGCCGAGCGGCAGGACCGCCCCGAGCGGGGCGAACGCCAGGAACGTGGCGACCGTCCAGAGCGCCAGCAGCGTCAGCGTCGGCCCGAAAATACCGAGCGCGTGGAGCCGGCATCCGAGCCAATTGCCGCTGCACCGACTGAAGCGTCGAGCGAAGAGCCTGCGGCGCCAGTTGTGGCCCAGGAAGGCGAAGGCGAGGTGCGCAAGCCGCGTGAGCGCAGGCCGCGCCGCCGTCGCCCGGTGGGTGGGGAAGCCGGTGCAGAGGCTTCCGGCGGCACTGACGAAGGCAGCGTCGGGGAACTCCCGGCCTTCCTGACTGGCGGCACGCCGACCCCTGCCGAGTGAACAGTATTAAGATCAAAAGGCCGGGTGTTTTCCCGGCCTTTTTATTTGCTCCTGAACCGACGTGTTAAGGCTCGCTGACCCAAAGCCGACAGCAAGCTGACCGGCGCCTCTTTTTCCTGCCGCGCACCTTCCTATATCCTCCTCTGAAATGGCGCTGCTCTTGCAAGCAAGCGCCGCGACTTCTCGATGCTGCTGCCGAGCCAAGCTGCTCGGCGGACCGCTCGGGAGGGGCAAAAGGAGAGTTGTTGCATGAACATCGAGAAATATACCGAGCGGACGCGCGGCTTCATCCAAAGCGCGCAGTCCCTCGCCCTCGGCAAGGGCCACCAGCAGTTTACTCCATTGCATCTGCTCAAAGTCCTGCTGGATGACGATGAGGGGATGGCCAGTGGCCTGATCGAACGCGCCGGGGGCAACCCGAAGTCTGCTCGCGCCGGGGTCGAAGCGGCCCTCGCCAAAATTCCCCAGGTTTCCGGCGACGCCGGTCAGCTTTATCTCAGCCGTGAACTCGCGCGGGTTTTCGACACTGCCGAAAGTGCCGCCCAGAAAGCGGGCGATTCCTACGTGACCGTCGAGCGGCTCTTGTTGGCCCTCGTGGTGGAAAAGGACAATGAAGCGGGCAAGATCTTGTCGTCCGCTGGCGTGACGCCACAGACGCTCAATGCCGCCATCGAAGAGATCCGCAAGGGGCGGACTGCTGACTCGGCTTCGGCCGAGAACGCCTATGAGGCGCTCAAGAAATATGCGCGCGATGTGACGGCGGATGTGCGTGAAGGCAAGCTTGATCCCGTGATCGGCCGCGACGAAGAGATCCGCCGCACGATCCAGGTGCTGAGCCGGCGCACCAAGAACAATCCCGTGCTGATCGGCGAGCCAGGCGTGGGCAAGACCGCGATCGTGGAAGGCTTGGCCATCCGGATCGTCAATGGGGACGTGCCGGAATCGCTCAAGAACAAGTCCCTGATGTCGCTGGACATGGGTGCCTTGATTGCCGGCGCCAAATATCGCGGCGAGTTCGAGGAGCGCCTCAAGGGCGTTCTGAGCGAAGTCACCGCGGCCGAAGGCCAGATCGTCCTCTTTATCGATGAGATGCATACCCTGGTGGGAGCCGGCAAGGCTGACGGCGCCATGGATGCGTCCAACTTGCTCAAGCCTGCGCTCGCCCGGGGCGAACTGCATTGCATTGGCGCGACGACGCTCGATGAATACCGCAAGCATGTGGAAAAGGATGCGGCCTTGGCACGCCGCTTCCAGCCCGTCTTTGTCGATGAACCGACGGTGGAGGACACGATCTCCATTCTGCGTGGCCTCAAGGAAAAGTATGAGCTGCACCACGGCATTCGCATCTCCGACTCCGCTCTGGTGAGCGCGGCGACGCTGTCGAACCGCTATATCACGGACCGTTTCTTGCCAGATAAGGCCATCGACCTGATGGACGAAGCGGCGGCGCGTCTTCGCATGGCAGTCGATTCTAAGCCCGAAGCTCTCGATGAACTGGACCGCCGCATCATGCAGCTCAAAATCGAGCGCGAAGCCTTGCGCAAGGAAACCGATGACGCGTCCAAGCAGCGGCTCGAACGGCTTGAGCAGGAGCTGGTCGGGCTGGAAGAGCAGGCCCAGACGCTTTCGGCCAAGTGGCTGAGCGAGAAGGATCGCCTGCAGAGTTCGCAAAAGCTCAAGGAAGAACTCGACAGCGCCCGCAGCCAACTTGAAATTGCCCAGCGGCAGGGGGACTTGGCGGGAGCGGGCGAGCTGGCCTATGGCGTCATCCCTGATCTCGAAAAGCGTATCAAGCTGGCCGAGGACAGCGACGGGGACGGGTTGCCCGATGCGCAGCTGGCTCAGGAAGTGGTCACGCCCAACCATATCGCCCAGGTCGTGTCGCGCTGGACCGGCATTCCGGTGGACCGGATGCTGGAAGGCGAGCGCGAAAAGCTGTTGCATATGGAAGAAGCGCTGGGTGCCCGGGTGATCGGGCAGGCCGAGGCCGTCGCTGCAGTGTCGAGGGCGGTGCGGCGTGCGCGGGCGGGACTGCAGGACGCGAACCGGCCGATTGGCTCGTTCATGTTCCTCGGGCCAACCGGTGTCGGCAAGACCGAGCTGACGAAGTCCCTGGCGCAGTTCCTCTTTGATGACGAGACCGCCATGGTTCGTCTCGACATGAGCGAATTCATGGAAAAGCACTCGGTGGCGCGCCTGATCGGGGCCCCTCCCGGCTATGTGGGTTATGACGAAGGGGGCGTGCTGACCGAAGCGGTGCGGCGCCGGCCCTACCAGGTGATCCTTTTCGATGAAATCGAAAAGGCGCATGGGGACGTGTTCAATGTGCTGCTGCAGGTGCTTGATGACGGACGCTTGACGGACGGGCAGGGACGCACCGTGGACTTCCGCAACACGGTGATCATCCTCACTTCCAATATTGGCGCGGATATCCTCGTCAATGATCTGGAGGACGGCGATCCAGTGGATCTCGTTCGGGGCCGGGTGCTTGATCGTGTTAAGGACACGTTCAAGCCCGAATTCCTCAACCGGCTCGACGAGATCCTGCTGTTCCATCGGCTGGGGCGCGAGCATATGGGCGCCATTGTCGACATCCAGTTCGGCCGGCTTAAAAAGCTGGTCAAGGATCGCGATATCGAGCTTGAGCTCACGCCGCGTGCCCGCGATTGGTTGGCTTGGGAGGGCTATGAACCCGCCTATGGCGCACGTCCATTGAAGCGCGTGATCCAGCGGGCCGTGCAGGATCCTCTGGCCGACGAAATCCTTGCCGGCCGGATCAGCGATGGTGACCGCGTCCTTGTCGATGCCGAGGACGACGGCATTCACCTGTTGCCTGGCGGCGAACCCGTCACCGAAGCCGCGGCTTAACGGCCGGGGCTATTGAAGAGGCCGGCCGGAAGACCGGCCTCTTTCTTTTGCGCTAGTTGGCCGTTGCGACGGTCACCGGAGCAGGCTCACGCGCCATCAGATCGTTGATCTGAGCGATGGTCTGCTGGAACTCGGCTTCGAACTGGCTCGGCAGCGTGTTCTCTCGCGGGAGCTTGACGCTGAGCGGATCCACCAGATTGCCGTTGATCAGGATTTCGAAGTGCAGATGGGGCCCGGTGGAATTGCCGGTAGAGCCCACATAGCCAATCACCTGGCCCTGCCGCACCCGAACGCCGGGCTTCATGCCATCGGCAAAACGGGACATGTGACCATAGGCGGTCTCATAGCCGTTCACATGCTTGATCTCGACCTTGTTGCCGTAGCCGGATTGCCACTTGGCATATTCAATGACGCCGTCGCCTGCGGCATAGATCGGCGTGCCAGTGCGGGCGGCAAGGTCGACGCCCGTATGCAGGCGCCGGGACTTAAAGATCGGGTGAATGCGATAGCCAAAGCGCGACCGCAAAGTGCCCCCGCCTTCCAGCGGCCGGCGGGACAGGAAGCGCTTGCCAGTTTCTCCGCTCGGATCATAGAAATCCACGACGCCGTCATTGGTCATGAAGCGGTAAAGCTGGCGTGTCGTGCTGCCTAGGCTAAGGCCGACATAGAGCAGTTCAGTGCGCCCTTCCGAATCGGGCGCGCTTTTGAGGATTTCGATACCGTCGCCTGCCGTGATCCTTTTGGTCATGTCTACGTCATAGGCAAACATGCCGATAATGCGGGCGATCGTCGCGTCATCGAGGTCGTGCTTGCGGCCGGTCTCCCAGATCGAGCGGTAAACGCTCGGGAGGTTGGCAACGTTGATCTCCTCGGCGTCTTCCTCGGGGAACTCAACGAAATCGGGCTCCAGACCCACAACATATTGGCCGGTATCGGTCAACGCGACGGTGGCGATATGCGGGCTCACGCCTTCCTTGCCGCCGGCGGGGCGATAAATGCTCATGCGGTAAGGCACGAGGCTCTTCGACTCCCGCGTGAGGGGCCCATAAAGAATGCGCAAGCGAATACCCGCCGGCATGCCCGAAGCCGGCACCAGATTCTGCAGGGTATTCTCGACCATGGCGATCTGGGTCGCGGTAAAGCCATTCTTGGCAAGGGTGTCGCCCAATGGTCCCTTTTCGCGAATCGTGAGGAAGCGCTCTGTCCGCCCGAGGCCACCTTCGGAGAGGAGGACGGATTTGGGTACGAGCGTCACGTTTTCGGCGACGCCGCTTAGCGTACCGGGATCATTGGTGGCACCGAGGTCCCGAACCGAAGCGCCGAGATTGGCATAGGCGAGGGTAGGGGAGCCCTCGTCGAAAATGTTGGAGCTGGCCACGGCGCGCACGAATTCAGCTGCCGCCTGATCATTGATCGCGCGCGGGGGCACAAAGGTGATGGGCATGGCGGCGAGCTTGACCGCGACTTCCCCTTCAACTTCGGCGCCATAAACATCGGTATTAATATCGAGTGCGGCGGTGTCGGCGGTGATGGGCTGGGTGGCCTCGAGTATGGCGACTGGATCGTAGTCGGGTACGTCAGAGGAAAGGGCGGTTGCCGC
>JAQSXP010000065.1 GCA_029256605.1 Devosia sp.
CGGGCTCTGGCCGAAGGCTGGCCCATGGAGCGCGTCGATGCCACGCTGCGCGCCATCCTGCGTGCCGCGGCTTTCGAGCTGCTGCGCCGCCGCGATATCCCGCCCCGCGTTGTCATCACCGAATATGTCGATGTCGCCAAGGCCTTCTACGAGGACGATGCCAGCGGCCTCGTCAACGCGACGCTCGACGCCATGGCCCGCGCCTGCGGCAACGATCTGACCGAAACGCGCTGAACCCCAGCAGTCCAATAAAAAGCCCCGGTCTCCCGGGGCTTTTGTGTCACTGGCGCAGACTTGCCTCAGAATGAGTTGAGGATCGAATCCACAAACGAGCGATCTTCGCCGAACGATGGGGTGCGGCGGCTCTCGATAGTGACGGTCTTGCCGTCCTCGAGCGAATAAACGGCCTTGTCGACCACCTTGTTGTTCTTGTCGAAATACACCACCAGAACGGTGCGCGACTTGATGGTGGTCAGCCCGAAATTGGTCTGCTGCACCTTGGTCTCGACATAATAGAAGGCCGACTGGTCGCCAAAAGTATTGGTGGTCTGGGGCGACCCCAGCACCAGCGTCACCAGTTCCTTGCTTTGACCGACGCGGATCTGCGCCATGGCGCTGTCCGAAATTTCATAGCCCTGGGTCCGGTTCTTGACCAGGGCAGTGCTGCTGCCGGTGCAGCCAGCAAGTGCCACGGCAATCACTGCGGCCGCAGCGAACGGCTTCATCGATCCGAGGGCGAAAGGCACAGGCATGAATTTGACTTTCCAGATGGCACTCGATTATAGCCGTCCCCACGAATTCGTGGTCTTTCCGGCCGCCGAAATGTGTACCTGCCAAGGCGCCAATCTGGCAAGGTGGCAATCACCCGTCCGCAGGTCCTGCTTCGTGTTTGACCGATCAAGACGCTGAGCGCAATCCATGATCCTCTCCCTGTTCCGCAAGAACCCTGCCGCCGAGCCCGTTTACGCCCTTTATAGCGCCATTGTGTCTCAATCCCGGCAGCCCGTCTTCTATCGCGATTGGGGCGTGCCGGACACCGTCACCGGGCGCTTTGACATGATCAGCCTGCATCTGGCGCTGCTGTTTCGCCGCCTGCGCTCGGAAGATGCGCCCACAAGAGAATTTAGCCAGGCAGTGTTTGACCTGTTCTTTAAGGACATGGACCGCTCCCTGCGCGAAATGGGCGTCGGCGACATGGCTGTCCCCAAGAAAATCCAGAAAATGGGCAATATCTTCTTTGGCTTGCTGGCTGCCCTTAATGTTGCCATCGACAGCAAGGATCGTGCGGAACTGGAATCGGTGCTGACGCGCAATGTGCTCGATGGCGCCGAGCCGGCACAGGTTGCGGCGCTCGCCGACTATGTGCTGGCCCAGGATGCGGCTCTCGCGGGCCAGTCGACGCAGGCGATCACCACCGGCAAGATTTCCTTTGAGGATGCGGCATGAAGCATACTGATGCACCCATTATCGACGCAGTGATCCGGGTGGATCGGTTGCCTGCCACGGGTCGCGAAATCGAGGTCCACCCCCAAGCCGAGGCGCTGGCCGCCCTTGCCGAGCAGCTCAAGCTGACCGGGATCGAGCAGTTCGCCGCCAAGCTCGTGGCCACCCCGCTGCGCGGCGGCATTCGCGTGCTCGGGCGCCTCAACGCGCGCATCGTCCAGCCCTCCGTTGTCACCTTCGAGCCTGTGACTCAGGAGATTGATGAGCCGGTGGATCGCGTTTTCCTGCCCGAGCCCGACCAGGCCCATAAGGCCACGCCGGGCTCGGAACTGTTCATCGACCTCGAGGATGATGATTTTCCCGATCACATCGATGGGCCCGAAGTTGACCTCAGCCCCTTGCTGATCGAGACTCTGGCCCTGGCCATCGACCCTTATCCGCGCCTTCCTGGCGAAAGCCTCGACGCCCTGGGTGTTGTGGCGCCCCCCGAAGATCAGGGGCCGTTCGCGAGCCTGCGCCAGCTCAAGACCGGCGACGACAAATAAGAACTTGCCCTCCTGGCCGGGCTTGCGCCGACCCCATGGTGGGGTATGGTGCCGCCGAGCCTTCCGGGGACCAACCATAGGCCGAAATGACCGATACGATTACCATCTCAGTGGACGCAATGGGTGGCGATAATGCCCCCCGTGCCGTGATCCACGGTGCGCTTCTGGCCTGGCGCGAGCACCCCGATATCCGCTTCATCTTCCATGGGCGCGAGGAGCAGGTCAGGCCCTTGCTCGATGAGTTCTCCGAGCTCAAGGCCGTGTCCACGCTCAATCACTGCGAAGCGGTGATCGCCATGGACGAAAAGCCCAGCCAGGCCCTGCGCAAGGGCAAGGGTACTTCCTCCATGTGGATGGCCATTCAGGCCGTCAAGGACGGACAGGCCGATGTCGCCATTTCGGGCGGCAATACCGGCGCGCTGATGGCCATGGCCACTTTCTGCCTGCGTCCAATGGAAGGCATTGCCCGGCCCGGCATCGCCGCCATCTGGCCCACCCTGCGCACCGATATCATCGTGCTCGATATGGGCGCCACCATCGGCGCCGATGCGCGCCAGCTGGTGGATTACGCCATTCTGGGTTCGGCTCTGGCGCGCGCGCTCTTTAACCGCGAATCCCCCACGATCGGGCTGCTCAATGTCGGCACCGAGGAAGTGAAGGGTCTTGATTCCATCAAGGAAGCTGGCCGCATCCTGGCCGATGCCAGCGGCGCGGGCTTCACCTATCATGGCTTCGTCGAAGGCGACGATATCGGCAAGGGCACCGTCGATGTGGTCGTCACCGAAGGCTTTGTCGGCAATATTGCCCTCAAGACCGCCGAAGGCACTGCCCGCCAGGTCGGCAAATACCTTTCCAATGCCCTCAAGTCCAATCTGATGAGCCGGATCGGCGCGTTCTTTGCCATGTCGGCGCTCAAGCAGCTGCGCAATCGCATGGACCCGCGCACCGTCAATGGCGGCGTGTTCCTGGGCCTCAACGGCGTTGTCATCAAGTCCCATGGCGGCACCGATGAAATCGGCTACAAGAGCGCCCTCAACCTGGCCTATGACATGGGCCGCAACCGCCTGATTGATAAAATCGGTGACAGCATGAAGCGTTTCCCCGTGCGTGCCGTCGCCGAAACTCCACCTCCACCATCCGAGGCGAACCCGGCGTGACCAAGACCCGTTCCATTATCCGCGGCGTGGGCGCCTATCTGCCCGAAAAAACCCTGACCAATGCCGAACTGGCAAAGATGGTCGATACCTCCGATGAGTGGATCCAGCAGCGGGTCGGCATTAAGGAGCGCCATATCGCCGCCGAAGGTCAGTTCACCTCCGATCTGGCCGTCGCCGCCGCGCAGCAGGCGTTGGCCGCTGCGGGCATGACGCCGCACGACATCGACCTCATTATCGTCGCCACCACGACGCCCGACTACACCTTCCCCGCCGCGGCAACGCTCGTGCAGATGAAGCTGGGCATGCATCACGGCATGGCCTTTGACCTGCAGGCGGTCTGCTCCGGCTTTGTTTATGCGGTCGCCACTGCCGATAGCTATCTGCAGAATGGCCTTGCCAGCCGCGCCCTCGTGATTGGCGCCGAGACCTTTTCGCGCCTCCTCGACTGGACCGATCGCGGCACCTGCGTGCTGTTCGGCGATGGTGCTGGAGCCGTGATCATGGAGCGGGTGGAAATTGCCGAAGGCGCGCCCGACCGCGGCGTGCTGGCTTCCGCGCTGCGCTCCGACGGCCACCACTGGGACAAACTATATGTCGATGGCGGCCCGTCTTCCACCAAAGGCGTCGGCCATGTGCGTATGCAGGGCCCCGAAGTGTTCCGCCACGCCGTCGGCAAGATCACCGATGTGGTCTACGATACTCTCGATAAGGCGGGCTACACCGTCGACGATCTCGACTGGTTCGTGCCCCACCAGGCCAATCGCCGCATCATTGATGGGGCAGGGGCCAAGCTCGGCCTGCCACCGGAAAAAGTGGTCATCACGGTTGACCGCCACGCCAACACTTCAGCCGCTTCCGTGCCGCTGGCGCTGAGCGTTGCGGTGGGCGATGGCCGCATCAAACAAGGTGACCTCGTGATGCTCGAAGCCATGGGCGGCGGGTTCACTTGGGGTGCATCTCTAATTCGCTGGTAAGCCGTTTTGGCTGCATTGACCTAAGGTGTTTCAAGGCGTTAGAGTTAATGGCGGGCTGGAGGAGCCCCGGCGCGGCAATCGCTGGAAGCATGTAAACGGGCGGGGTGGCTACACTGTTCTGTGGCCGCTGCCGGGTGAAACGCGCGGGGTACTGCCGTCACCGGCGGGCAATGATGTGCCTGCTCGCGTGAACCAGCCCTGACGTCCAAACGGGGGTGCGAATGACTCAGAAGACAGTAACGCGGGCTGACCTCGCTGAGGCCGTTTATGGCTCGGTAGGCCTGTCCCGAACCGAATCGGCCGAACTGGTGGAGCGGGTGCTCGATCTGATCTCGGAGGCGCTGATCTCGGGCTCCAATGTGAAGCTTTCGTCCTTCGGCTCCTTCCAGGTCCGCTCCAAGAACGAGCGCATCGGCCGCAATCCCAAGACCGGTGAAGAGGTCCCCATCCTGCCCCGGCAGGTTCTTGTGTTCAAACCCAGCAACGTATTGAAATCCAAGATCAACAAATCTATGGTCAGCGCTGAAAAGTAAGGCGTTTTTGCCAAGGAGTGTGTGTTGGACAAGTCTCCCGACGCCTTCCGGACCATATCCGAGGCTGCCGAAGAACTCGATCTCCCCCAGCACGTGCTGCGGTTCTGGGAGACGCGGTTCTCCACGATCAAGCCTCTCAAACGCGGTGGCGGGCGCCGCTATTATCGGCCCGAAGACGTGCTGCTGCTGCGCGGCATCCGCCATCTGCTCTATGATCAGGGCTTTACCATCAAGGGCGTCCAGCGCATCCTCAAGGATCAGGGCAGCCGCTATGTGATCGCGATCGGCGAAGGCAAGCCCGTCGAAGACATTTTGCCCATGATCGAGATGGCCGAAGACGCGAGCGACGAGGCCGAGATCGAGGAAGCCGTGATGACCGCCAGCCCTGGCCTGGACAAGGACTCCCGCAACAAGCTCTCTGACGTGCTGCGGGAGCTGCTGGAATGCAAGCGCCTGCTCGAGCGGGCGCGCGAAACCTGATCTAGCCGAACACCACCGTCTTGTGCCCGTTCAGCATCACCCGGTTCTCGAGGTGCAGCTTGACGGCGCGCGCCAGCACGCGGCTTTCGATGTCGCGGCCGGCCGCGAGCATGTCCTCGGGGCTCATTGAATGGGTAACCCGCGCGGTTTCCTGCTCGATGATCGGGCCCTCGTCGAGGTCCGGCGTCACGTAATGGGCCGTGGCCCCGATCAGCTTGACCCCGCGCTCATGGGCCTGGTGATAGGGTTTGGCGCCCTTGAAGCTGGGCAGGAACGAGTGGTGGATATTGATGATCTTGCCAAAGAGCCGCGTCGACAGCGTATCCGACAGCACCTGCATATAGCGCGCCAGCACCACGAGATCGGCGCCGCTTTCCTGCACCAGCGCCAGCACCTTGGCTTCCTGCTCGGCCTTGTTGCTCGCATTCACCGGCCAGAGATGAAACGGAATGCCCTCGTTCTCGGCAATGCGCTGCGCATCGGGATGGTTGGAGACGATCGCCACCACCTCGGCATCGAGCCAACCCACCCGGATCTGGTAGAGCAGGTGCAGGAGCGCATGGTCGAACTTCGAGACCATGATCACGATCTTGGGCCGGCGCGACAGCGGCACAAGGCTGGTTTTCATCGCAAACCGCTCGATCGGCGCCCGCAGCGCCCGCTCCAGCGCATCGCGATCAACGCCCTCGGGCGCGGCAAAGGCCAGGCGCATGAAGAAGGTGCCGGTCTGCCGGTCCCAAAACTGGTTGCTCTCGGCGATGTTGGCTCCGAGCGCCGCCAGCTCCGTCGTCACCGCGGCAACAATGCCCGGTTTGTCCACGCAGCTCAGCGTCAGCACATATCCAGCTTGTTGCTCGCTTGTCGGCGCCATTGATTCTCTCCGGCTTTTTCTTGGCAGGCGAGGAGATAGCGCCCCCCGCCGCAATCGACAACGCCTTGCAGGCGCAATGATCAACCAATCCGAACCGGAGCTTTTCTGGAACAGCCGGGATCGCCCGCAGCGATCCCGGCTCTTTGCCTTACGCCGGCACGCTGCGCCCGCTGTCCTGGCGCATGATGAACAGCGATGCGCCCACGATCAGCAGGGCCCCCGGCCAGAACCACAGGTCTGGCGCCTGCGACAGGATCAGCCAGCTCGCCAGCACATTGAGCGGCAGCTTGAGGTCATCGAAGGGCTGCAGATAAGTCGCGTCAGCGACCGCATAGGCTTTGGCCAGCAGATATTGTGCCGCGGCCGACAAGAACCCGATCAGCACCATCAGCCAGAGCACCTCGTCGCCCGGGATCGCGAGCCCGGTGGGGATGAGGAACAGCGCATTGGCCGGCGTCATCAGCAGCATCAGGTAGAGGGTGATCGATTCGGGCGTTTCGAAGCGCGTGAGATATTTGGTCAGCAGCGACGATCCCGCCCACAACGCTGCGGCAAGGATCGGCAACAGCGCCGCCCAGGTAAAGGCCGAGCTCCAGGGCTGCAGGATCACCATGGCGCCGGCAAAACCCGTCACTGTGGCCAGGATCCGCGGCAGCCGCACCTGCTCGCCCAGGAACAGCCAGGCCCCCAGAATGATGAAGAAGGGCGAGGTCATCACCAGCGCGATCACCTGCCAAAGCGGCACCCCGAAGGCGAAGGCAAAGCCAAAGGCCTGCGCCCCGGCGGCCGACAGCACGATACGCACCAGATGCACGACTGGATGGCGCGTCTTGAGCGCGCGCAGGCCCATATTCCACACCAGCGGGATGCAGAGCACGGCGGCGATCAGATACTGCCAGAACACGGCAGAGGTGGAGGGAAAGCCCAACTGATAAGTGGCGATGGGCGTCGCAACATTGACGCCGGCATAAGCAATTCCCGCGCCCAGCATCAGCAAGGCGCCCTGGATCGACGGTGACAACCGGCTACGGGGGGAGGCGGAGGCAATCTGGCTCAACGAGTTCTTCCTTTCGCGTAAGACCCAGCTACCTCAGGGTTTACGGGAAGGA
>JAQSXP010000066.1 GCA_029256605.1 Devosia sp.
GCAACCTCAATGTGGTGGCGCTGAGCCAATCGGTGCCGGTGCCATTCACCAACACCTTCATTGGCGAAGATGGCGTGTTCCGCCCCAATGAGCCGATGGAAAAGGGTGCCGAGCTGATGTTTGCCGAGCTGCACAAATGGGCTGTCGGCCTCAAGGCGATGCGCGAAGCCCAGCCGCAGGGATAAGCCGCGACTGGCCTCTGCCGGAGCTTGGGGGCCAAGACTTTCCCACAAGCTCCGGCTGCTAGTGGCCGAAGGCTGGCCCGTGGACGCAATTCGCGGGTAACGGTGCCTTTGCGCGAGGACCCGCGAGGCGGCGCAAAGTGGTGCCGAGCCCGGTCAAGGTCCAACGGCGCCAGCCATCACCGCCCCCGGTGGGAGGGGTTGCGGGCGTAACGGGAGCAGGGCGCTCCCACGCATCGAAATAAATTGACTTGAAGAGGTAGCTTGGAGGGATCATCGCAGAGCTCCTTTTGAATCAATTCAATAGGCCGGCGCGCCTAGCCTTTGAATCGGTTCAATCGTAGCACTGCTGCTGATCACGTCAACCCGATTTGAACCGATACATCTTTTTTGCTAGCACTGGGGAAAGGAGCTTTTCTTGGTCAAGCCACCCGTTTCCATCAAGCTCAAAGATGTTGCGGCCGCGGCCGGAGTGTCGCAGGGCACCGCGTCCAATGTGTTCAGCCGGCCCGAACTTGTGCGCGAAGAAGTGCGCGAGCGGGTACGGGCCGTCGCCAAGGAACTGGGCTATGCCGGACCCAGCCTCAAGGGGCGATTGCTGCGCGCCGGCAAGGTCAATGCGATCGGCATCGCGGCGGTGGAGCCGCTGTCCTATTTCTTTGAAGACCCGTGGGCGCGCGCCATGCTCGCCGAGATTTCCGAAATCTGTGACCGGCGGGGCGCCGGGATGGCGCTCGTTTCAGCCGTGAACGGGGAAAAACTCGCCTGGAACATCGAAACGGCGCTGGTGGACGGATTTATCCTGCTCTGCGTGGAAGGCGGGCACGAACTGGTGTCGCTGACGCGCCAGCGCAATTTGCCCTTTGTGGCGCTGGCGCTGGGAACCGGGGACGAAAGCATTCCGGCGATCGGGGTCGACAATGTTGCGGGGGCAGCCCTTGCCGCCCAGCATCTGGTTGATCTGGGGCACCGGCGCTTTGCGGTGCTGAGCACCGAACTCAAGGAAGGCCATGTCGGCCCGGTCGGCGAGGCAGAGATCGCGGCGGCGATTTATTCCACCTCGCGGGACCGCATGATGGGCTATTGGCGGGTGCTGGAGGGTGCCGGGATCGGGCGGGCCGATGTGCCGGTGCACGAAACGCGCAATGAGGCGGGGAGCGTGCGGTCGGCGCTCGAAGCGATCTTTGCCGATGGGCAGGGCCCGACGGCGCTGCTCTGCATGTCGGACCGCATCGCCATGCTCGCCATGGAATGGCTGGGCGGGCGCGGGCTGCGGGTGCCCGAAGATGTTTCGGTGGTGGGTTTTGATGGCGTGCCTGAAAGCGCCGCGGCGCAGCCGCCGCTGACCACGGTGCAGCAACCGCTGGCGGATATTGCCCATCGGGCCGTGGCGGCGATCCTCGACGGGCCGGTGGAGCGCCAGGTGGTTCCGCTGTCGCTGGTGGTCCGCGGCTCCACGGGAGCGCCGCCGCCATAGCGCTTGCCGGTGCCCGAACGGGCCAGTATCACATCCCACAGATGTGGAGATGATCGATGAAACTGTTGTCGGATGCATTGGACCGGGTGGCGCCTTCGGCCACGGTGGCCATCACGCAAAAAGCGCGCGACATGGTGGCCGTGGGCAAGGACGTGATTGCCCTTTCGGCGGGGGAGCCCGATTTCGACACCCCGCTGCATGTGCGGGAAGCCGGGATCCGCGCCATCAATGAGGGCAAGACGCGCTACACCAATGTGGATGGGATCGCCGAGCTCAAGGAAGCAGTGGCGGCAAAATTCCGGCGCGACAACGGGCTCGAGGTGCGGGCCGATGAGTGCTTTGTGGGCTCGGGCGGCAAGCAGATCATCTTCAATGCGCTGATGGCGACGCTGAACCCCGGCGACGAAGTGGTGGTGCCGGTGCCGTTCTGGGTGAGCTATCCCGAAATCACCCGGCTTTGCGGCGCCGAGCCCGTGCTGGCGCGGGCCGATGCCTCGACCGGCTTCAAGCTCAAGCCCGAAGTGCTGGAACAGGCGATTTCGCCGCGCACGAAGTGGTTGATCCTCAATACGCCGTCCAACCCAACGGGCGCAGCCTATTCGGCCGAAGAATTGCGGGCGCTGGCGCAGGTGCTGCTGCGCCATCCTCAGGTGATGATCCTGACCGACGACATCTATGAGCCGCTGGTATATGACGGGCGCCAGTTCGCGACCATTGCCCAGGTGGAGCCGACGCTGCGCGAGCGCACGCTGACGATGAATGGCGTCAGCAAATCACATGCGATGACCGGCTGGCGCATCGGCTATTGCACCGGGCCCAAGCCGCTGCTGGCGGCGATGACCAAGCTGCAAAGCCAATCCACCACCAATGCCTGCTCGATCTCGCAATGGGCGGCGGTGGCGGCGCTGAACGGGCCGCAGGAGTTCCTCAAGGACTGGCGGGCGGCGTTCCAGGCGCGGCGCGACCTTGTGGTCGAGGGGCTGAACGCGGCCGCGGGGGTCGAGTGCCTGGTGCCCGAAGGCGCGTTTTACGTGTTCCCCTCCTGCGCTGAATTGCTGGGGCGCACCAGCGGCGGCGGCACCAAGCTCGAAACGGACGAGGACTTCGTCTTGGCGCTCCTGGCCGAAACGGGGGTGGCGCTGGTGCATGGGGCTGCGTTCGGGCTGCCCGGGCATTTCCGGCTGAGCTATGCGGCGGCGGATGCGCAACTGCGCGAAGCGGTGGCGCGCGTGCAGCAGTTCTGCGCCGCAGTTCGGTAGACCTAAAGAGTTATGGGGTGCCGGCCAGTGCTGGCGCCCTAGCGATCGAAGAAGCGGATTGGGGCAAAAAAAAGGGCCCCATCCGAAGATGGGGCCATGGATAGGGCCGAAGCCAAATCGCTAGTAATGGTCCCGCGCAAGGGAGGAGGAGATGCGCCGGACCGGGTGGACCCAAGCCGAGGGAGGAGGATACGGCTTGAACCCGGTGTCGGGCAACGCAGGTCCGAGGGAGGAGGAAACGGACGGCGTCGCAGCGACAACGACTTATATAGATAGCCCGATCGGTTAGTGCAACGCGGAAGAGCGAATAGGAGCTATGCGTTAGGCACAGCGTCAATCTGTCCACTAAATAAGCAGGCGCATTGCCGCGGGATGCAGCAGCCGGGCAAACAGGCAAAAAAAAGCCCCATCCGAAGATGGGGCTGATGATAGGGCCGAAGCCAAATCGATAGTGAGGGCAAAGCGCAAGGGAGGAGGAAAGCGCCCTGCCGGGTGGACCGGGATCGAGGGAGGAGAATCGATCCAGATCCGGCGTCGCGATGCGGGGTCCGAGGGAGGAGGATTCGGAGCGCGCCTCAGCGACAGGTCCAATATGGCGAAGAGGGGCGGGTCCAGCAATGCGGCCCCGGTCATGTCTGCCATGCGCCACATGCACGCAAACTGGGCTGGCCAGTGGGGTTGGTGCAGAGCGCCGAGCCGGGCAGAATCGGGGGCCACAGCGGTGGAATCGCGGCACCGGCTCCCGCGAATGTGGCGATGCGGCAGGAGGTTAGGGGAAACCGCCTCCAACTGCAGGCGCCACGCCGGGGCGGGCGCTCATCGGGGTGTCGATTGGAGCGCACAACCGAAGGCAAACGCGCTCGCTGCTTAAAAGCTCCACTCGCGTGCTTTGCCGACAATGAAGTCGCGAAACACGCCGACGCGCTTGGAGTTCTTCAGCGCGGGAGGGTAAACAAAGTATGCTTCATAGGCCGGCAGCTCGATTTCGGGCAAAACCTGGACGAGGCCGCCGTCTTCCTGCTCGGTGACATAGTCAGGGAGCATGGCAATGCCGATGCTGGCCTGGCAAGCCTGGAGCATCCCGTAGATCGAATTGACCTTGAGCACGGCGCGGCGCGGGCTCGAATCGCTGCGGCCCATGCGCTCGAGGAAGTTGAGTTCGGGCAGGTAGGAGGGCACGGGCTCGCCGAAGCTGATGATGCGGTGATCGTCGAGCTGCTCGGGGCTGTTGGGGGTGCCGAATTCGCTCAGGTATTCGGGCGTGGCATAGAAGTGGTTATGCACGGTGAACAGCTTGCGCTGGATCATCTCGGATTGATTGGGACGATGCAGGCGAATGGCCACGTCGGCTTCGCGCATGGCCAGATCGAGTTCGGCGTCGTTGAGGCGGATCTCGAGCTGGATCAGCGGATAGAGGCGGATGAACTCGTTGATACGCGAGGACAGCCAGGTGGAGCCGATGCCCACCGTCGTGGTGACGATCAGCGGGCCGGTGGGCTCGTCCTGGGATTCGGACATCTGGGTTTCCACCTGCTGGAGTTCCCAGTGCATGCGGTGGGCGGTGCGGAACAGCTGCTCGCCGACCTCGGTCAGCACGAGGCCGCGGGCGTGGCGGATAAAGAGCTTTAGCCCCAGATCGTCTTCGAGGGCCGAAATCTGGCGGCTGACGGCCGATTGGCTCATTCCCAGTTTTTCGGCGGCGTGGGTGAAACTGCCCGACTCTGCGGCGGTGTGAAAAATCCGGAGCTTGTCCCAGTCGAGCATTACACAGTGCTTTCTTCTTAGTGGGTGGTCTACTCCGCCGCTTCGGCGAGTTCGTGTTCGGCCAGGAACCGTTCGGCATCGAGCGCGGCCATGCAGCCCATCCCCGCTGCAGTGATGGCCTGGCGATAAACGTCGTCGGTGACATCGCCGGCGGCAAATACGCCCGGGATGTTGGTCTGGGTCGTGCCGGGCTGGACCTGCAGATAGCCGCCCGGCTTCATGTCGAGCTTGCCGGCAAAGATCGAGGTCGCGGGCGAGTGACCGATGGCGACGAACACGCCGTCGATCGGCTGGGAATAGGTGCGGCCGGTCTTGAGGTCGCGCAGGGTCACTGCATTGACCGAAGGCGGCATGGCGCTGCCATGGACTTCGTCGATCTCGGTGTTCCAGCGCACTTCGATCTTGGGGTTCTTGAACAGGCGATCCTGCAGGATCCGCTCAGCCCGGAACTCGCTGCGGCGATGCACGAGAATGACCTTGGAGGCGAAGTTGGTGAGGAACAGCGCTTCCTCGACTGCGGTGTTGCCGCCCCCGACCACGACCACTTCCTTGTTGCGATAGAAAAAGCCATCGCAGGTGGCGCAGGCGGAAACGCCAAAGCCCTGGAACTTCTGCTCGGAAGGCAGGCCCAGCCACTTGGCCTGGGCGCCGGTGCAGATGATGATGCTGTCGGCGGTATAGGTGGTGCCGCTGTCGCTGTGGAGCACAAAGGGGCGGCGGTCGAAATCGACGGAAGTGATCACGTCGTTGACGATGCGCGTGCCGACATGCTCGGCCTGCGCGCGCATCTGGTCCATGAGCCAGGGGCCCTGGATGACGTCGGCAAAACCGGGATAGTTTTCAACATCAGTGGTGATGGTGAGCTGGCCACCGGGCTGGATGCCCTGGATCATCACGGGCTCCAGCATGGCGCGCGCCGCGTAGATTGCAGCGGTGTAGCCGGCCGGACCCGAACCGATGATGATGACTTTGGCGTGCATCGCAACGCTCTCCCCAGAGTACGAGGCCTCCCTTGGCCTCAGTTAATGGCCGAAGTGCGGGCGGTTTCAAGGCCGCCAACACGGCGGGGGCAATTCAGCTGGGGCTGTGCACCGAAAAAGCACAGCCTGCACCAGCCTTTGCCCGCTAAACAGGCTTAGCTGTAGCGGATTTTCAGGATTTCGTAGGAACGCGAACCGCCCGGGGCGGCCACTTCAAACGAATCGCCGACCGATTTGCCGATCATCGCCTTGGCAATGGGTGAGGAAATGGAGATGCGCCCGGCCGAAGCATCAGCTTCGGGATCGCCCACGACCTGGTAGGTCTTTTCCTCTTCGGTGTCCTCGTCGACATAGGTGACGGTGGCGCCAAACTTGACGGTCGAGCCGGAAAGCTTGGAGACATCGATGATGTCGGCCAGCGCCAGGATCGATTCAAGTTCCTGGATGCGCCCTTCGTTCAGGCTCTGCTGTTCCTTGGCAGCCGAATATTCGGCGTTTTCGGAGAGATCGCCATGGGCGCGCGCTTCGGAGATGGCGTCGATGATGCGGCGGCGCTCATTGGCGGTGCGGTGCTCATATTCAACGGTGAGGGCCTTGTGCCCAGCCACCGTCATCGGGATCTTGTCCATTCGTATCGCCTCCAGGGCAAATGCAGGTGTCTTCCAGCCAAAACCCGTTCGGCATCCGCTTCACGATTAGTTTTCGGGGAAGATGGTCCAAATTGCCCGCCCGACGCGTTCCGGTCAAGCGGGTCACGCTCAAGAACATGGGGTGTCCACACGTCCGTTCAAGCTCCGCCAGTGTATCAAGACGAGGTTTGCCAATGCGCCGTATTTCCCCAAATCAATGTTGTGCCGTTACTATCGGGCTGTTGTCGCTGGGGGTGGCGATGCCTGCCACTGCCCAGACAGTTGAGAGCAGTGCTGGTCCCCTGACCGCAACGATTTTGACTGAGGGGCTCGATCACCCCTGGGCATTGGGGTTTTTGCCCGATGGCCGGATGCTGGTGACGGAGCGCACCGGGCAGTTGCGCATCATTGACGACGGGGAGGTGAGCGCGCCGATCGAGGGCGTGCCGGAGGTCTACAGCCAGGGGCAGGGCGGATTGCTCGACTTGGCGCTGGCGCCAGATTTCGCAACGAGCGGGCGCATCTACCTGACCTTTGCCGAGCGGGCGGAAGATGCCGGCAAGCAGCGCGGGCAAGGCACGGCCGTTTATTCCGCCCGGCTGGTGCTGGATGGCCAGGGTGGGCGGCTCGAGGATGGCGAAGTCATCTTCCGCATGAACCGCTTCACCACCACCAACCGGCATTTCGGCTCGCGCGCCGGCGCCATTGTCCGGATCGCGCCGGATGGATCGGTGCCCGAGGACAACCCCAAGACTGAGGGTTGGGCGCCAGAACTCTGGAGCAAGGGCCACCGCAATCCGCAGGGCGCGACGCTGCGCCCCAGCGATGGCGCGCTGTTTACCGTCGAGCACGGGGCGCGCGGCGGCGACGAGGTCAACATGCCCAAGCCCGGCGGCAATTACGGCTGGCCGGTGATTACCTATGGGGTGGATTATTCGGGCGCCCCGATCGGGGAAGGCACCGAAAAGCCGGGCCTAGAGCAGCCCCTCCATTATTGGGACCCCTCGGTTTCCCCTTCGGGGCTCGACTTCTATGAGGGCGAGCTGCTGCCGGA
>JAQSXP010000067.1 GCA_029256605.1 Devosia sp.
GGGGTCGCCCCGGGTGCGAACAGCGAAGTGGTGGAAAGCGTGGGCACCACCACCATGTTGACCAGCGCCGATCCGGTGCCACCGCGTCCGTCCGAAACCGAGTAGCCGAAGGAGGATTCCCCCACAAAGCCCGGGGTGGGTGTGAAGGTCAGTGTCTGGGCAGCAGCATCGAAAGTGACTGAGCCGCCGGAAGCCGCTCCGGCGCCGATAATGGTCAGGGGATCATTGTTGGGGTCGGCGTCATTGGCCAGCAAGGTGGAGGCGAGAAAGGTCACCGCGCGGTCGCGCAGCACCGGAAACCCGTCGTCGTTCTTGGGCGCCGGCGGATCATTGGGCAACGGAATGCCGCTATAAACTACATCCACCCAGTAATTGGCGTTGGATAGCGTCTCGGGCGCAACGTCAGGCAACCCATAGCTATAAACGCCGCTGGTGGAGGTCAGGCTGCCGCGCGTCTTTGGCGTCGTGAAGTAGTTGCTGGTCACGGCATAACCGCCGCGGGTCGAAAGGCTGGCCACATAGGTGGTGCCGGCAGCGATGGTGACCGGCGAGTCAAAGATCACCGTCTGCCAGCCGCTGGCGGTCTCGGACTTGAAGGTCGCCCGCGCTAGTTTCTCGTTGCCCGGTCCCCATAGCGTGCCGATATGCTCGCCGGCATTGCCCACGCCCTTGTAATAGCGGATGCCCACGATACTGCCCGAGGTCGCTGCGCTGAACCGCACGCCAACATTGACCGGGTTGGGATCGGCGTCCCGCGGATTGGCCGGCACGTCATTGCGCCCGAACAGCGTACCTGCCCCCCCTTGGTCGACGCTGACCGCTAGCCCGGCACCCGGCGTCTCGAGGTTGATGCTGTCATCCACTGCCCGGGTGCGGATCGTGTAGTTGCCGCCCACAACGGGGGTCCAGGTGTAGCTCCAATTGGTGGTGCCGGTAGCGCGGTGCCAGGACGTGCCGCCATTGGTCGACACTTCCACCACGGCAACCTTGCCACCGCCGGCGTCGGTTGCCGTACCGGTGATCTGGATGGTCTCTGCGGCTGTTAGCTGCCCGCTGGCAGTCGGCGAGGTGATCGTCGTCGTCGGCGCCAGCTCGTCGTTGCTTTGCTCGGCTGCAACCAGGCTTTCCATCAGTGTGGCCGGCTGCACCCCCATTTCAGCAAACATGTTGATCATCGCTTGCTGCACATTGGGGTCGGTAGGCGTTGCCTCGTTGTCGTGGTGACTATCGAGACCCCAGGACCAATAAACAGTGCCCGCGCCGAACACGAGCGCGCCACTGGGCGCGCGATACATCGTCAGGCTGTGCGACGCCGTCCCGGACCCCACCGCACTGCCGTAATCGAGCAGCAGGCTGTCCACATCGACGGTTGTCGAAGACAGCGGCACCAGTCCGGCAGGGCGGAAACCATTGTCGAGATCCGAGTTCCATTCATAGCCAAGCAGGTTCTTGGTGAGCGTGTAGACCTCGCCTGGCTCCAGGCCGGCCACTTCCGTGTTGCTCCAGAAGCGCAACTGGGACATGTCATAAGGAATGTCGATTGCATCGAGCCGATAGGAATCGACCGTAAAGATGTTGCCCGTCAGGGCATTTTCCGGCCGCGCTGATCCCAGCACCGGGTCGCGCCAGGTAGAGGTTGTGCCCGCGGTATCGGTATTGGCGTTGTCCCACCGCTCCTTGTACGACACCAGCGTCTTGTAGGGCGTGTTGCTGCCGTCGATGCTGTTTTCCCAGCGGGTTTCCCAATAAACGTCGTTGCCGCTCCAGAACGACAGATTGATGCCGGCGTCACGCGCGGCCTCGACATTGGCGCGCTGCTCGCTGGACCAGTATTCGTCATGCCCGACAGTCAGGAATACCTTGCCGTTCAGCAACTGCGCCGCATCGGCGGCCGTATCGATCCCCGAGATGTAGTCGACGTCATAACCGTTCTGTTCGAGAAACCGGATCGCGGCATATTCCGCGCCGAAGACATAGTTCTGCGGGCCGGCGGAAAAGCCGCCATCGCGCGAAATGATCGGCCGGTTATAGCTGACAGCCTTGGCCCTGCCTGCCCGCCCACCGGCCTCGATGCCGCCATAGAGGTTATACCCGCCCCACCAGTTATAAGCCTGCCAGGTGGTGTCGGACGTCTGGAACGTGATGTCGCTCTTGCCCTCGTCGTCGCGCACGATGAAGGGGATCATGTTCTCCCCACCCGAGCCGTCAAACCGGGTCAGCTTGGCGAAGTAAACACCCGAAACCGCATCCTCGGGAATGTCCCAAGAGGCGGTGACCGACCAATTGCCGGCATCGACCAGCTTGGTTTCCTCGTTCTTGTAGGGGATCGGCTGCGTGACGGGTGCGCTCAAGTCCTGGTCGATGGTGTGCATCAGCCGGGCACCGGCCCCACCATAATAGCCCAGCCGATAGATCTCGATCCGGTAGTCCGTGGAATCGGTGTCGATCTTGAAGTCGACCGTTTCCCCATGATTGACCGTAAACTGCGCGGCAAAGCCCTCGATGGAAGCATCAGCCTTGCCGATCATCCATTCGCTTTCGGGCGTCCCCTCCTCCATGTTTTCGAGCACAATGGCATTGGGGGTTGTCGCTCCTGGTAGATTTGCTGGCGCGCCAGCCGGATCCAGGCCGGCGCCATTGGTCCCCCGGGATGGGGTCGGGGCAGCAATCTCGTCGGACGGCTCAAGCAGCATCAGCGTTTTGGGCGCATAGCCGGTGGGCATGCCGGTGCTCGCGGTCGGTCCGCCCGTGCGGATCGAACACATCGTGCAGGCCCTGCCGGTGCAGGAGCCGCAGGGCGTTGTCGCTGCGGCCGACTGCCAGCTGCCGCGCCAATCGGCTGTCGTGGTTCCCTCGGTGGTCAGAGCCGGCGCGGCGGTGGCAACGGGCGCCCCAGCGCTGACACTCGGCGTCCCGATTGAAGATGCAGCCCTGCTGACTGCGCGGCTGGCGCTCAAACTGGCCGCCGGCGCCGACGGAGGAACCCACGCACTCTCCGGTGCCAGGCTTACCGTATTCGCCGGAGCCGTGACAGCGGCTGCGGTAGGCAGCATGGTCGTCGGCTCAACGGGCGTGGCGGTTGGCGTCTCCCAAGTCAGGCTCGAAGGCAAAGCGCTAAAGCTTGCCAGCTGCAACGGCTTTTGCGTTCCCCCATTTGGCTTGCCGCCATAAAGCTTTGAAGCCAGGCCCTGTAGGTTCTGCTGGCGATATTGCATCGTGCTCGCTGCCGCATTGGCCGACGCCGCAGCAGCGCCGGCGCGATAGCGAGTGCCCGCCCGCTCACCGGCCCGGAACTGCGACAAGGCCGTGCTGCCCGCACCGCTGCGCACCACCGCACCTTGGAAACTGGCCACGGATTGGCTGCCGCCGGTGTCGCGATACGATGTCATTTCAGCCCGCCAAATGCTTGGAAGAGCATCAAACTTGCACGCGTGCTCGTAAGGCGAAATCAACCGAATTATTGCTTTCACCTAGCTCTGATTGCAGCCTGATCCGGAAAGCTACGCAGGGTTGCTCCCCACACCCCCTCCGAACCCGCGCCACTACTCCTAGCCCGTTCCAGTGATTGCATCGCTGCGGGCGCTGTTCCTAGCATTGGCTGTTCGACCAAGTCCGGACAGCCGAGAACCGCTTGCAGGAGCACCGCCTTGAAAATCCTGGTCTTTGCTCACAAGCTCGAAGTCGGCGGCACCCAGGTCAACGCGATCGAACTGGCCGCCCAGCTGCGCGATGCGCATGGCCATGATGTCGTGCTCTTTGCCGTGCCGGGCCCGATGGTCGAGCTCGCTGAAACAAAGGGGCTGCGCTACATCCCGGCCCCTTCCGACACTGGATTTTCTCCTACGCGGATGCGCGCACTATATCGCCTAGCCAGGGCCGAGAACCCCGATCTCATCCACGTCTGGGATGCGCCGCAGTATCTGGAAGCCGTGTTCGCGGTCCATCTCTGGACGCGGGTGCCAATGGTGGTCACCTCCATGGCCATGGTGGTCAACAACGAATTCCCCAAAAGCATCTGGACCACTTTCGGCACACCGGATCTGGTGGCCCAGGCCGCGCGCTCCGGACGGCGGGCCCGGCTGCTCCTCCCCCCAGTGGACACGCAGTTCAACCAACCAGACCCGGCACAAGGCAGCGCATTTCGTTCCCGCTTCGGCTTTGCCGACAGCGACATTGTTCTGGTCACCGTCAGCCGTCTTGTACGCTGGATGAAGGCCGAAAGCCTGCGCGATACCATTGAAGCAGTGCGCACTCTTGGCCGCGACCTGCCCCTCCACTTCGTGATTGTCGGCGACGGCACGGCCCGGGCCGAGATCGAGGCCCTGGCCGATGAGGTCAATCAGGAACTGGGGCGGAACGCCGTCCAGGTGGTCGGCCCGATGCTCGACCCCCGCCCCGCTTATGCAGCCGCCGACATCGTCATCGGCATGGGCGGATCTGCCTTGCGCGGCATGGCCTTCGCCAAGCCGGTTATCGTGGTGGGCGAACAGGGCTTCTCTGCCCCCTTCACGGCCGAAACACTGCCGGACTTTCTCCATATGGGCATCTACGGGCTCGGCGATGGCCAGCCTGGCCGCGAACGCCTCACCCAGCACATCGCCAAACTCGCGGCCTCCCCTGACCGCCTGCCTGAACTCGGCTTGCTCGGCCGCAACTTCGTCACCCGCAATTTTGCCCTGACTGAGGTCGCCAGCCAACTGAACGGATTGATGGCCGATTGCCTCGCCTCGCAGCCCACTACACGGCAATTTGCTGCCGATCTGGCGAGAACGGCTGCCCTGTTGAGCGTTTATCGGCTCCTGCCTTATCGCTGGCGTTCGCGGCTAAGCCGCGCCGATGCCCGCCGTCGCAAGCGGCTGCAAGCTTCCGCTCAGCTCGTGTCCGGCGAGTTGCCAGGCAGCTCTACTGCACCAGGCGCAGGCGCCGGCCCACCAGCGTAACCCCGCCCCCCAGCTTGCGGCTGAGGCTTTGAGCTACCGTCAGCATGCTGGGCGGATAGTGGGCAATGCTGCCCAGCAACCATTGCCTCGCCATCCGGGGCTTGCCGGTCCGCAGCAGCACCCGTGCGGTATCGCGCATGATCGCCGCCTTTTGCCGCCGATAGCGCCGCAGCAATTGCTTGTTGTTCTTGGCGATCAGCAGTTCGCCTAGCATTTGCCGGCGCGAGTTCATCGAGATGCTGTCGCCCGACACAAAGCCCAGCACCACCGGGTCCGTATGCTCAAAAATTCGCGTGCGTTGCGCTAACCGGACGGCAAATTCCCAATCCTCATTGGCCCGCGCCCGCTCGTCGAACCATGGTCCCGGCGGCATGCAATCGCCCCGGAACAACGCGCATTGCACGCTTAACCGGTTCTCATCGAGCAGCCGGCCGACCTGGTCCCCCTTGGCGGGCAATCGCCCTTCCGGGGATGGCGTCACCGAGACCCTTCCCGCCCCATAGCGCAACCGCTGGTCCCGGCCGTAATAGATCTTGGGTCCGGTCACCGCGCCGAACTCGGCCCCCAACTCCCCGAGAAGCGCCAGTTGCGCGGCGAGCTTGCCCGGCAGCCACAGATCGTCGCTGTCGTGAAAGGCGATGAACCGGCCTTGCGCCGTCGCAATTCCGCTATTGCGCGCCGCTCCAGCGCCCCCATTTACCGGCCGACGCACCAGCCGCACCCGCGGATCATTCACCTCCCGCACCACCGCGGCGATGTCCTGGCTCGAAGCATCATCCACCACGATAAGCTCGAGGTCCCGGCAGGATTGGGTCAGCACCGACCCCATGGCGGTCGGTAGGCTATGAGCGCGATTGAAGGTCGGCAGAATAACCGAAACGAGTGGCATCGATGCGCCAGGCTCCCTGTTCGGCACGACCAAGAGGTCGGCTTCTCGCCGTCAAGGATAAGGCGCTCGACGCCGCGGTGGAGGCTAACCGTATAGCGGGCCGGTGCAGCCATTTGGGCGTACCCCATCGAGCCGCCTACATCGAACCGGGCATCGCTGCGGCCACTTCAACCTGATTGCTGAGGTGAAAAGCCGTGACCGATCAACAAGGATAGGAACCACTCCTCGCCCCCTTGGTGATGGCGGGGAGACCAGAATTGCCTCGAGCGGAGACACTGAATTGGACGCGATCGTTGCACCGGCCGAGCGGCTCGCCATCATCATTGTGGCCTACAACAGCGCCGACGCACTGCCCGGCCTCCTCGACTCGATCCAGCAGCATCGCGCCGAGGTCGACCGGCTCGATGTCTTCGTTATCGACAACGATTCCCACGACGATTCTGTCTCCTTGTCCCAGGCCCATCCTGTGGGCGCCATTGTCGTGCCCACCCGCCGCAATGGGGGCTATGCGGCCGGCATCAATATCGGCGCCGCGCTGGCCGGTGCCGAGGCCAATCTGCTGATCCTCAACCCGGATACGAGGCTACAACCGGGCACGATGCGCCTGCTACTAGAGCGGATCGCCGATCGGCACATCGGTGTTGCTGTTCCCAAGCTCCTCCACGACGACGGCACTCTCGCCGCATCCCTGCGCCGGGAACCCTCCGTGATTACTGCCTGGTCCGATGCGCTGGTAGGCACGGCAGTTGCCGCCCGGATGGGCTTGGGCGAAATCGTCGCCAGCAAGGACCTTTATGAAAAAGGCGGCGAGATCGAATGGGCCAGTGGCGCCGCCTTGCTCGTCTCCGCTACGGCGCGCCAAACCGTCGGCGATTGGGACGAGTCCTTCTTTCTTTACAGCGAGGAGGTCGACTATCTCCGCCGCATTCGTGCCGCCGGCTTTGCCCCGGCCTATGTCGCGGAGGCTCATGTCACCCACAAAGGCGGCGCCTATCATGAGAGCACCTATCTCTCCGCGCTGATGACCACCAACCGCATTCGTTATTTCCGCCGCCATCACGGGCCGCTGGCGACCTGGGCCTTCCGCATGGCCCTGATCGTGGGCTCCACGATGCGCACTCCGCTCGGCCGCGGCCATCGCGCTGCCCTGCGCGCC
>JAQSXP010000068.1 GCA_029256605.1 Devosia sp.
CTCAAAGGCCAGCATTTCACTCAAATATTGCGCGAACTCTTCGCCGCCGCCGGTGCGCAGGGCGCGCATGGCATAGCCATCGCCGCCCGGTGCGCGGCCAAGCCCGAGATCGATGCGGCCGGGATGCAGAGCTTCCAGCGTGCGATAGGCCTCGACGATCCGCAGCGGCGCGTGATTGAGCAGCATCACCCCGCCCGACCCCACGCGGATGGATTTGGTGTGCGCGGCGGCGCTGCCAATGAGGATTTCAGGCACGGAGGACGCGATCGAGGGCATGCCATGATGCTCGGCATACCAAAGCCTGGTGTATCCCAGCTGGTCGCCCAGCTGCGCCAGCTTGATGGTCTCGGCCATGGCCTGTGGCGTGCTGGTGCCATCGGCGATGGGCGCGAGATCCTGGATGGAAAGGGCAAAGGGAGCGGTCATGGGCGTTGGGCTTTCGCAGCTGATCTTTGCGTCCTCATATCGGTAAATTACGATGAAAGCGAGACGGCGTGGGGGGGTGCTGAGGCGTGGCGCGCGCAGCACAGAGCGGGGGTAATCGGGCGGCAGTGGTTGACTCGGCGAGGCTCTTGCCGGTTACTGGCGCCGATCAAAACCTTCCGAGTGCGGCCATGACCAAATCCCTACCAGCTTGCCTCGTGGCGGCTTTGCTGCTCGGCTCTGCCGCACCCGCAGTGGCGCAGACCGATGTCGCCGCCCTGCCCTCTGCCGGCGTGCTGGACATTGTCGATGAAGTGCGCGTGGGCCTGGCGTTCCACGGCGTTTATTACACGCTGATCCCGCAGGATTTCGGCGATTGGGATTATAGCCGGCTCGAGGACGTGACCTTCGACGTGCTCTTCACCTCCCCTGATCTCGATGCCTTCCGCTGGATCGGCGCGCCGCGGCCAGAAATTGGCGCCACGATCAATCTCGAGGGCGAGGACAGCCTCGTGCATGCGGGCCTGACCTGGCAGGCGCATCTCTTTGATAGTCCGGTGTTCGTGGAAGGCACCTTTGGCGCGGCGATCCACAATGGTTATCTCGGCGATGAGGCGCCGGAGGGCCGGCGCAAGTTCGGCTGCCGGGTCAATTTCTATGAGCGAATCGGCGTGGGCGTTGACTTGACGGAAAGCGCCACGGCCACCCTGGCCTATGAGCACTCCTCCAATGCCGAGCTGTGCGACTATAATGCCGGGATCTCCAACCTCTCGCTCAAATTCGGCTGGAAATTCTAGTCGGTTAAGCTGCCTTTAGGCATAGCCCGCAATGATGGAAAGGCCGGCGATCCCCGGCCTTTTTGTTTTGCGTAGGCCCGCCATGCTCCGTTTCTGCCTTCCCCTCCTTGCCCTGCTGGCCACCACTGCACCCGCCTGGGCGCAGGTGGATCTGCTGCCCGAAATCCGCGCCGGTGTTTTTGCGCGCGATGCCGGAGCTGACCTCTTTGATGGCGGACGCATCGAGGATGCCAATGTGGAGCTGCTGTTTGCACCCGATTGGGGTCAGCTGGGGCTCCTGGGCGAAATCCGGCCGCATATCGGGGCAACGCTTAATACGGCGGGGCATGAAAGCCTGGTTTATGCCGGCGCCAGTTGGACGGTACATGTGCCGGTGCTGCCGGTCTGGGGCGAGGCGAGCCTGGGGGCCGCATTGCACAATGGCGAGTGGCTCGACGGAGACGCGCCCCAGCGCTGGGGCTGCACCGCGCTACTGCGCGCCTCCGCCAGCGTCGGGGTCAATGTCTTGCCCGGCGCGGCGGTGATGCTGACGGCCGAGCACCTGACCGATGGCGGCGCCTGTGGCGGCTCCGAAAATGGCGTCACCAATCTGGGCGTACGCGCGGCGCTGCGCTTTTAGGCTCAGGCGACCTGGCCGGCCGCCCAGCCCGAGGCCCAGGCCCACTGGAAGTTGTAGCCCCCGAGCCAGCCGGTGACATCGACCACTTCGCCTACGAAATAAAGGCCGGGCACATCACGCGCGGCCATGGTCTTGGCGTCGAGATCGCGGGTGTCGATGCCGCCCAGCGTCACTTCGGCGGTGCGATAGCCTTCGGTGCCGACGGGCTTGAGCGTCCAGTCCGAGAGGATCGCGGCGGCCTGGTCGAGCTTCTTGTCGGAAAAGTCGCCGACGATGCCGGGCAGGTTGAGCTCATCACCGAGGAGTTGGGCAAGCTTTTTGGGCAGGAAATTGCCCAAGACGGTCTGGATCTGCAGCTTGGGCGTGGTTTGCCGCGCCTGGCGCAACAGCTCCCCCGGATTGCGACCGGGCATCAGATCCACCCCGATCGGATCGCCCTCGCGCCAATAGCTCGAAATTTGCAGGATCGCCGGGCCGGAAAGACCGCGATGGGTGAACAGCAGCGCCTCGGCAAAGCGCGTCTTGCCGTGGCGCACCACGGCGTCGGTGGCAATGCCGGCCAGGGGCTTGAGGCGCTCGAGGGCACCGGTCTCGAAGGTCAGCGGCACCAGCGCGGGGCGGGTGTCGGTAACGCGCAGGCCGAACTGGGCGGCGAGCTGATAGCCGAACCCGGTGGCGCCCATCTTGGGAATGGATTTGCCGCCGGTGGCGACGATGAGGCTGGCGCAGGTCACCGAGCTGGTCGAGAGCTGCAGGGCAAAGCCGGTCTCTGCCTTGCTGACCGATTCAATGGCGGTTTCGAGCACGAGCGCGACGCCCGCCTGGCGCATTTCGCTCAGCAGCATGGTATTGATCTGGGTGGCAGGACCATCGCAGAACAATTGCCCGAGCGTTTTCTCGTGGAAGGTGATGCCGTGGTGGCGAACCATGGCAATGAACATTTCGGGCGTATAGCGGCTCAGCGCCGACAGCGCGAAACGGGGATTGTTGCTCAAAAAGCGATCCCGGCCCTTGTCGGTCGTCGCGTGGATATTGGTGAAGTTGCAGCGCCCACCGCCCGAGATGCGGATCTTTTCGCCAGCATATTTGGCATGATCCACCACCAGCACGGTGCGACCGCGCTTGCCCGCTTCAATGGCCGCCATCATGCCAGCAGCGCCGGCGCCCAGCACCACGACGTCGTAGTGGATCATGCTCTGTCCTTTTTGGTTGGCCGCAGTTACCGCGATAGCCCAAGCGGGCGCAAGGCTTGAGAGGGGCAACGCAGTGGCAAGGGGCAACGGGCCGCAGGCGTCTGGCCCCGGCCGAGCGGCGGGGAGCGCCGCAAAGGAAAGCCGCGCACGCAAGCCGTTGACTAAATCCTATATGAGAGTATGACTTCGCCTGCTTTCCATTCAAGCAGTCAAACCATGCGCAGCATCAGCACATCAGTGACCTCTTCTCCCGCCCGGCTTTTCGCCGGCGGCGTTGCTGCGCTTATGACTAAAACCACCAAAACCGCCTGACGCTTTTCCCCGGGTCGCGCTCCCGCCGGGGAGAGGCCGAAACCGGATGACCATGGTCCCGCTGGGATCGTGCGGGGCGGAAAATTGGTACAGGGACTGGAGTTCCACTCATGGGTTATCGCGTCGCAGTTGTAGGGGCCACGGGCAATGTGGGCCGCGAAGTTCTCGCCATCCTGGCCGAACGCAAGTTTCCGGCCGACGAGGTGATCGCCTTGGCCTCATCGCGCTCCATCGGGCGCGAGCTGAGCTATGGCGACAAGATCCTCAAGGCCAAGAACCTTGACGACTTTGACTTCACCGGCGTTGATTTCGCCATCATGTCCGCCGGGGGTGCCATTTCCAAGGAATGGGCGCAACGCATTGCGGCGACCGGCTGCATCGTCATCGATAACTCCAGCTATTGGCGCTACCATTCCGACGTGCCGCTGGTGGTGCCCGAAGTGAACGCCCATGTGCTGGACGCCTTCATGGCCAACCCCAAGCGCACCAATATCATCGCCAATCCCAATTGCTCGACCGCCCAGCTGGTGGTGGCGCTCAAGCCCCTGCATGACGCCGCCAAGATCAAGCGTATCGTCGTGTCGACCTACCAATCGGTTTCGGGCGCCGGCAAGGAAGGTGTCGATGAGTTGTGGAACCAGACCAAGGGCATTTTCGTCAATGACAGCCCAGGCCAGGGCAACAAGTTCCCCAAGCAGATCGCCTTCAACGTCATTCCGCAGATCGATGTGTTCATGGAAGACGGCTACACCAAGGAAGAATGGAAGGTGCTGGCCGAAACCAAGAAGATTCTCGATCCCAAGATCCGCGTGACCTGCACGGCCGTGCGCGTGCCGGTGTTCGTGGGCCATTCGGAAGCGGTCAATATCGAGTTCGAAAACCCAATCACCGCCGATGAAGCACGCGAGATCCTGCGCGAAGCGCCGGGCATTTCGGTGCTCGATAAGCGCGAGCCGGGTGGCTATGCGACCCCGGTGGAATGCGTGGGCGAGTACGACACCTTCGTGTCGCGCATCCGCGAAGATGATACGGTGGAAAATGGCCTCGCGATGTGGGTTGTCTCGGACAATCTGCGCAAGGGTGCGGCGCTCAACACGATCCAGATCGCCGAAACGCTGATCGAACGCGGCTTGCTGGACAAAAAAGCCGCCTAGCCTCAAGACTTTTCGCCGGCCCCTGCGTGGGGCCGGCATTGTTCACGCGGCCGACGGGGATCCGCCAAGCCCGAAGCCTGCAGGGTCCTCCATGTCTCCGCGCGATATTTTGCTGGCCCTGCTGGTTGTGACCATATGGGGCGTCAACTTCACCGTCATCAAGCTCAGCGTTGCCGAACTGCCGCCGGTGCTGGTCGCAGCGCTGCGGTTTTTCTTTGCTGCCGTGCCGGCCGTGTTCTTCGTGCGTCGGCCCGATGCACCCTGGCGCCTCGTGATCGCCTATGGACTGTTCATGGGCGTGGCGCTGTATGCGTTGCTCAACCTCTCTATTTACCTCGGCATGCCCGCGAGCCTGGCGTCGCTCGTGCTGCAGGTGCAGGCCATGTTCACGATCCTTTTGGGCTTTGTGGTGTTGCGCGAGCGCCCGCGGCCGCAGCAACTGCTAGGCGTGGCGGTGGCCTTTGGCGGCATTGCCTTGATTGGCAGCGTTGGGCTCGAGGGGATGGGCCTTTTGCCCTTCGCCCTCATCATTGCGGCAGCCATGGCTTGGGGCGTCGCCAATATCGTGTCCAAGAAGGCCGGCAATATCGATATGCTGAGCTTCACCGTCTGGGGGAACCTCGTGGCGCCCCTGCCCCTGCTCTTGTTGTCGGTGGCGCTTGATGGTCCGGGCGTCGTTGCCCATGCGCTGACCCATCCAACCTGGCAGGTCGCGGCCATGGTGGCGTTCCTCGCCTATCCCAACACGCTGTTCGGCTTTGCGGTGTGGAGCAATCTGCTCAAGCGCTATCCGACCGCGAGCGTGGCGCCCTTCACCCTGCTCGTGCCCGTGGCGGGCATCGCCTCGGGCGTCGTGTTTCTCGGCGAAACGATCGGGCCGGTGGAGATCGCCGGGGGCGCGCTGATCCTCGTCGGCCTGGGCTTGGCGGTGATCCGCCGGCGGGAACCGGCGGCTTACGCCGCGATCAGAGCTCCGGGCGGATAAAGTCGCCGGTTTCGCTGTCCATCACCCAGAGTTCGCCGGTCGAGATATCGAACCAGGCGCCATGCACCGCCAGCTTGCCCGCGTTTTCGAGCTCGGCCACATAGGGGAAGGTACGCAGATTATTGATGGAGTTTCGGATGGAAATCCGCTCCAGCGCCGTTTGCCGCTCGGCCGAGGTCAGGAGCTTGTTGGCGCCCAGCTGATTGGGCAACTCGCCCAGCATACCGATCCATTTGCCGATGAAGTCGCCATGATCGAGCGGCTCGGCCGTGGGATCGAGCGCGGCGCGAATACCGCCGCAGCGGCCGTGGCCCATGATCACGATATTGGCGATACCCAGCGCCTTGACGGCAAACTCGATGCCCGCCGAGGTGCCGTGCTGGCCGCCATCGGGCTGGTAGGTCGGCACCAAATTGGCCACGTTGCGCAAGACGAACAATTCGCCCGGCCCCGCGTCAAAGATCATCTCGGGCGCAGCGCGGCTGTCGCAGCAGGCAATGATCATGGTGGTGGGATTTTGCCCAAAAGCGGCAAGGTCGCGAATCCGATCGCGCTCCCGGGAATAGCGCCCCGCCATAAAATTGGCGTGACCCTTCAAAAGGTGTTCAGGAAAGCGGTGCATGGGCTTTCAATTAGCTGTAAGAGCCAAAGAGATCAACTCCAGCGCAATAGCGCCAGCGCATCGGTGGCATGCATGATTATCTACCGGTTTCTATCGGGCGAGGACGACGCAAGCTTTTGTCACAAGGTCACCAAGGCGCTTTCGGAAGGCTGGAGCCTGCATGGCTCGCCCACCTATGCCTATGACGCCTTCTCCAAAAAAATGCGCTGCGGCCAGGCGGTGACGCGGGTCGCACCCGACCAGCCCTATGATCCCGACAAGAAACTGGTCGACTTCTAGCGCTCGCGCAGCGCCAGCCATTGCAGCATCATGATGGTCTTGCCATCGATGATCTCGCCCCGGCCAAGCATGGCGAGCGCCTTAGTGAGCGGCAGTTCGAGCACTTCGATGTCCTCGCCCTCGTCGGCGAGCCCCCCGCCCGCGGCGGCCGAGCCGGCGTGGTAAAGCCCGAGATAGCAGCTGACTTTTTCCTGCACAGAGCCCGGGCTCATATAGGCGTCGAACATATGCTCGATCCCGAAGGGCTCGTAGCCCGTTTCTTCCAGCGCCTCGCGCAGCACCGCGGTTTGGGGCGGATCGTTGTCGACGAGCCCGGCACAAACTTCGACCAGGAACGCTGGATCACCGGCGGCGAACACGGGATAGCGGAACTGGCGGATGAGGATAACCGTCCGCGCGTCCGGCTCGAACAGGAGAATGGCCGCACCATGACCATGGTCATAGCATTCGCGCACCTGGTGCTGCCAGGAACCATCGCTGCGCTGATACTCGAAACTGGCCTTGGTGAGCGTGCCCCAGTTGTTGGCCAGGGTTTCAACAGTAACGTCCTTGATCCGCTTGCTCACGCCGGCCCCT
>JAQSXP010000069.1 GCA_029256605.1 Devosia sp.
TTGCCGGCGCTTGTATTCGGCGATGGTGATGAGCCGGTCGATGCGCTGCACCAGCGCCAGATCATGCCCCTTCGCTGCGACTTCGGCGATCGACAGCTCGTCCTCGACCAGCCCCTCGATGATGGCATCGAGCACCGGATAGGGCGGCAGGCTATCCTGGTCCGTCTGGTCGGGACGCAGCTCGGCGCTGGGCGCCTTATCGATGATGTTTTGCGGGATCACCGGGCCGGTCGGTCCAAGGCAATCACCAGGCAGGTGGCTGTTACGCCAATCGGCAAGCTTATAGACATGCATCTTGAGCATATCCTTGAGCGGGTTGAAGCCCCCGTTCATGTCGCCATAGATGGTGGCGTAACCCACGGCCATTTCCGACTTGTTGCCCGTGCTCAGGAGCATCGAGCCCAGCTTGTTGGACACCGCCATCAGGATCACGCCACGCATGCGCGACTGAATATTTTCTTCGGCGAGATCAGCGGGACGGCCGGCAAATATTGGTTCGAGTTCCTTGAGGGCCTGATCCACCGGCCCGCCGATGGCGACGACGTCATAGCGTACGCCCAGCAGCTCGGCGCATTGCTTGGCGTCCACAAGGCTTGCCTCGGAAGTGTAGTGATAGGGCAGCATGATGCAGTGGACATTCTCGGCGCCAAGCGCATCCACCGCCATCGCGGCCACCACGGCACTGTCGATGCCGCCGGACAACCCCAGCACCACCTGCTTGAAGCCGTTCTTGCGAACATAGTCGCGCAGTGCCAGCACGCAGGCACGCCACGGCGCTTCCTCGGCGGAAAGCTGCGGCTTGATCTGACCCTCCACGCAGGTCCAGCGCCCGTCGCGGCGCTCCCAATCGGAGAGGATGAAATCGGGCGCGAAGGTCTCGCCGCGAAACACCAGCTTGTCGCCCGGCTCCATGCCAAAGGAGGCGCCGTCATAAACCAGTTCGTCCTGCCCGCCGATCTGGTTGAGATACAGCATAGGCACATTGTCTTCGGAGGTGCGTGCGCGCACCAGCCGATCGCGGACTTCATGCTTTCGCATCCAGTAGGGGGAGCCATTGGGGCAAAGCAGCATTTCGGCGCCTGCCTGGATTAGATGCTGGCACACCCAGGGGTGCCAGATATCCTCGCAAATCGGCAAACCGATCGAGACCCCCTTGATGGTGACCGGCAGCGGAAGGGGACCGGAGGTGAAGTAGCGTTCCTCATAGAACACATCGTTGCGCGGCAGTTCGCGCTTGAACCGGATGCCGGTGATTTCGCCCTTTTCGGCGACGATAAGCGCGTTGTGGAAGCCGGTTTCGGCCTGCCAAATGGTGGGAATGATCAGCGCCACATCGGTGCCGGCGGTGTCGGCTGCCAGATCCTGCGCCGCCTTGATGGCATCGGCCACGAATTGGGGCTTGAACAGAAGATCGTCGGCAATATAGCCGGTCAGGAAGAGTTCAGAGAGCAGCAGGATATCGGCTTTTGCGGCCACGGCCTGAGCCAGCGCGCCACGCGCCAGCACCAGGTTTCCATCCAGATCGCCCACTTTGGGATTGAGCTGAGCAAGCGCGATACGCAGGTGGTCGGTCACGATATAGGCCTATAGCTGACGCGGATACGCTCCCTCCAAGGCGAACGAAGCGCGCGCAAGCCTTACCCACTCGCCCCCGGCAGAACAAGCCGGTAACGGCTGATCACGGCCGATGGTTCAGAAGCGGCCGGTCAGCTCGGCAAGGGCGCCATAACGCACCAGCGACAGTCCCTCGAGCAATTCGCTTTCATAAAGATACTCGTTGGGATTGGACGCTTCCCAGAAGCGCGTGGTGGCACTCGAGGGACCGGTTAGCATCCAGGCGCGTCCGCCGAAGCGCATGGTCAGGTTCTCGGTTGGATGGAGGCCGACCATGACTTGACCGCTGGCGCCGGTCAGCGCCCCAGTCAGTTCGGTGCTCGTGCGGTTGACCTGTTCGCCGGCAATGTCGGTGGCGGCAAACGGGATTTCGGCGGTTGCGCCTTGGGCAAAGGCATAGGGAATCGCCGCCACCTCGACGTCGAGGTCGACAAACTCGCTCAGCTCTGCCCGGGCGGTGACTCCGAGGCGCAGGGCGTGAATGTTGAGCCCATCGATATGGGCAACGTCCAGGCGGGCGCGGTCAGGCGACTCGCGCAGATACTGGTAGCCGACAAGGGCTCCGAACTTGAACGACTCATTGCCAAAAGGCGTCCAGCCAAAATCGGCGCCAACCTGACCGATTTGACCGCCATCGAAACGCTCGCTCTCGCCGGGCGCGAGCGAGGTGCTGTATTCACCGCTGGTGACCATAGACAAACCGCCCTGCCCCTTGAGGAAGGTGCTGGTCATATCGTCATCGATCCGGAAGTGCCCCTCCAGAACGTGGCTCGTGTCTTCGGCCTTGAAGTTCTCGCCGGCCACATCGATGTCCTGCTGGCCAAGCGAATACCAGTAGCGCACACCCGCTTCAAAGCGCAGCGGATTGTCTTCGCCGATCTGCCAGTTGGTGGGATAGGCGGCCCGCATTCCTCCATAGCCGTAGTCCGCCGCAGTTGCCGGCAAGGCAATGCTCCCGGCGAGCAGGACGGCAATGGTGAGGGTGCGCTTCATCGGAACCTCCGAGACCTAGGCCGTTCGGCCCAACGCCACATTGATGTCCGATTAGGGTTAACAGTCCGCTAAGTGCAGGTGCAGACTTTTTGCTAACTATCTTGGGTTGTAATCGGGTATAGGGCTGGCGGTGACAAATCAAGGCGCAACCGAAGCCGGTCGAGCGAGTTGCCCTCCAGTACCCGACGAGAGTTTGTGTGATGAGTTGCAGAATATTGGTAGTTGAAGACGAGATCTTCGTTGCCACCGAAATCGAGCATGTCATCGCCGAAATGGGGCACCATCCTGTCGGCATCGCTGCTGACCAGCGTACGGCTCTCAGCCTTGCGGGCGCAACCGACGTGGCCTTGGTGGACCTCAATCTCGAGGATGGCCCCACCGGTGCCACTATCGGGCAGGTGCTCAGCCAGACCCATGGGGTCACCGTGCTGTTCATGACCGCCAATCCGTCCCAGCTTGGCACCGGAATTCCAGGGACTCTCGGCGTACTGCCCAAACCCGTCACCGACAAGGAACTGCGCGACGCTGTTGGTTATGCCGTAGCGCGTCGACAGGCCCAGGAAGCCGCGCCCCCGCGTCGCTTGCAGTTGTTCGATTGGCTCGATCCGACGCCCGAGCCAAGCGAAGTCTGATCGCCCTAGCTTTGCAGGCGGCCCGAGCGGCGCAAAGCGGTGGCGGGCAGGTCGACCTCAACCCGCAAGCCATCCGGCTCCCAAAGCCGCACAACCCGGCCGCGCATCTGACCTTCCACGCTCAGGCTCACCAGTCGCGAGCCAAAGCCTTCCGGACGCTTGAGTCCATCCAGAGCCGGGCCGCCACGCTCCTTCCAGGAGAGATGGTAGCCGTCCTCGCTCGCCCGACCCTCCAGCACCACTTGGCCATCGGCAACGCTCAGCGCGCCATATTTGGCAGCGTTGGTGCCCAGTTCATGGAACAGCAGCGCCAGCGGCGTCGCCGCGCCATCGTCAATCGAGGCGTCCTCACCATGAAAGGTGACGCGCGTAGTTCCGTCGCGGTGATAGGCCTGTAGCAGCCGCTCGATCAGCGCCCAAAGCGAGCCTTGATGCTCTGGTCCTTGCGAACGCGCGCTGTGGGGACGCACAAAGTCATGCGCCTCGCTCAGGGCGTAAATGCGCTGGCGCAGCTGATCGGCAAACGGCTTGATCTCCGGCTGGCTGCGCGCCGACAGGCTGATAATGCCGGTCAATACAGCAAAGATGTTCTTGATCCGGTGGCTCAGTTCCTGCGCCACGAGATCCCGCTCGGTTGCGGCCAGCTTGGTTTCGTGGATGTCGGTCAGGGTGCCGAACCAGCGCACGATGCGGTCCTGTGCGTCACGGATCGGCAGCGCCAGGCCCAGCGTCCAGCGATACTCGCCCGAACGATGCCGCAGGCGGTATTCGATCTGGTAGGGCTCTCCAGTCTCGAGGGAGTTGCGCCATACCGCCCAAGCCCGCTGCTGGTCATCGGGATGAAAGAGATTGTTCCAGCCCTCTCCGTCGGTGGAGCCCTGTGGCACACCGGTGAACTGGTACCAGCGGTCGTTGTAATAGTCGTGATAGCCGTCCGGCAGCGTCGACCACACCATTTGCGGCATGGCATTGGTCAAGGTGCGGAAGCGCAGCTCGCTTTCGGCCAGTGCCTCCGAAGCTCGCCGCTGCTCGGTAACATCGACTACGACGCCTGGAAACCGGGTGGCAGCCCCCTGCTCGTTCAGGCGGGGACGCCCGGAGGCAATCACCCATCTTGTCGTGCCGTCAGGGGACAGGAGGCGGTATTCCGAGCGGAATGCGGAACCGTCGGCCATCGCGGCCATGATGGCGCCAGTCACCCTGTCGACGTCCTCAGGGTGGATAGCCCGCAAGAAGCCTTCCAGTTCGATCCCGTTCTTGGCCGCGGCCGGATCGAGATTGTACATTGTGGCGAATTTCTCATCCGCCGTAACGCTGTTGGCCGAAACGTCCCAGTCCCAGGTCCCCACCAGGGTGGAGCTGTTGAGGGCAAGCGATAACCGCTCCTCGCTGCGCGCCATCGCGCGTTCCGCCAGCACCCTTGTGGTGGTATCCTGCACAATGCAAAGCACGGCCAATGGGCTGCCGTCCTCCCCGAGAACGGGGCTGTAGTTGAGGTCCAGCCACAAGGACTCCGGCGTCCCATTCCGGTTGAGGAGCAATTCCTGCTCCTCGAGATGAAGCGTTTCTCCACGCAGTCCCAGATCGATCTTGTGCCGGTTGAAATCGCTGATTTCGGGCCAGGCGAGTTCCGCGGGCAGTCCGAAGATGTGCGGGTGCCGTTCGCCAGCGAATACACCATAAGCATTGTTGTAGATCAGGATGCCCTGCGGGCCGATCAGCATCGCCATGGGCGTGGGCGTCGCGAGCATTGCCCGCACCGCGCCCTTGAGGCTTTCTGGCCAATCCGCGATCGGCCCCAATGGGTTGGACCCCCAATCGTAAAGATTGATCAGCTTGATCGTTGGGTCCAGTTCGAGGCGGGCGCGCACCTCTGGCGATGCCGCAGGGAACAACGATCTCAGCATGTACGACTTTCAGCAAGGTCAGCGAAGCGCTGGCATAGGACAGCAAGCCTGCCCGCCGATCAACACCTGCTCGGTGACGATCGCCGGGTGATCACGCGGCTGTTACTCGCCCGCGAGTGCGTGCTGGCGCGGCGGCTTTTGCGCGTGCACTTCTTCAGCGACCAGGAACGCCAGTTCAAGCGCCTGGCTGGCATTGAGGCGAGGGTCGCAATAGGTGTGATAGCGATCCGACAGCGAGGCTTCGGTGACTGCAGAAACACCGCCCACGCACTCGGTTACATCATCGCCCGTCATTTCGATGTGCACGCCGCCGGCATAGGTGCCCATCTCGCGATGCACTTCGAAGAAGGAGCGAACCTCAGAGAGAACACGATCGAACGGCCGCGTCTTGTAGCCGGTCGAGGCCTTGATGGTGTTGCCGTGCATCGGATCACAGCACCAAACAACCGTGCGCCCGGCGCGCTGCACGGTGTCGATCAGCCGCGGCAGATGCTCATGCACCTTCTCGGCGCCAAAACGGCAGATCAGCGTGATGCGGCCAGCCTCATCGGTCGGGTTCAAGCGATCGAGCAGCCGCAGCAGGTCTTCGCTCGAGAGCGATGGGCCGCACTTGATGCCGATCGGATTATGAATGCCGGCGAAATATTCTACATGGGCGCCATCGGGCTGGCGGGTGCGATCGCCGATCCACAGCATATGCCCGGAGGTGGCGTACCAGTTGTTGGTGATGGAATCGCGCCGAGTCAGGGCTTCTTCATAGCCCAAGAGCAATGCTTCGTGGCTGGTGAAGAAGCTGGTCTGGCGCAGGGCCGGCGTGTTGTCCGGATTGAGGCCGAGCGCGGCCATGAAGGTGATGGCATCGTCGATCTTGCGCGCCACTTCCTCATAGCGCGGATACCAGTTCGAGCCCTTCATGAACCCGACGGTCCATTCGTGGATGCGGGTCAGTTCGGCATAGCCGCCCGAGGCAAAGGCGCGCAGCAGGTTCAGCGTGGCTGCCGACTGCCGGTAGGCCTGCAGCATGCGGTCGGGGTCGGGCTGGCGCGCGTTTTCGGTGAACTCGATGGCATTGATGATATCGCCGCGATAGGAGGGTAGCTCCACCCCATCGATGACTTCCGTATCGGCGGAGCGCGGTTTGGCGAACTGGCCGGCAACGCGGCCGACCTTGACCACCGGCTTGGACGCGCCATGGGTCAGCACCACCGCCATTTGCAGGAAGACGCGGAAGAAATCGCGAATATGGTCGGCGCCGTGCTCGGCAAAGCTTTCGGCACAATCGCCACCCTGAAGGAGGAAGGCTTCTCCCCGAGCAACCGCCGCCAGCCGTGCCTTGAGATCGCGCGCTTCGCCGGCAAACACGAGCGGCGGGAAGGTGGCGAGCTGGCGCTCGGCTTCCGCCAAGGCCACGGGATCGGGGTAAGCGGGCACCTGCAGGATGGGCTTGTCGCGCCAGCTGCCGGGGGTCCAAGTGGTCATGGGTTGTCTCGCTTTCCCGCTATCCAGATCAGGCGCGGTCTACCAAGGCCGCGCGGGCCTGCCAAGCTTTATCGGCTCAGACCTTGGTGCCATCGCGGTAAACATAGGTTGGGCCCTTGAAGGTCACCAGTTCCTCGGCCGCGGTGGGATGAACGGCGATCGCCCGATCGAAATCGGCCTTGCTGGCGCCCATGCTCATCGGGAT
>JAQSXP010000070.1 GCA_029256605.1 Devosia sp.
TTTGCCGCGGCAGCCGCGAGCCTTGGGCGTGAGCTCACCATCCCGGCCCAGGCGCAAAGCCTGGTGCTGACTCGCGTTTCGGGCCGCGCCTCCCCCATGCCAGAAGGCGAAACCCTGGCCGCCTTTGGCGCCACGGGCGCGACACTGGCCATTCACCTTGCCATCCATGCCCTCGAGCGGGTGGTCGCTGAACTCACCCCGCCTTACGGGCCAGATTGCCCCGTCGCCATTGTCGTGCATGCCTCCTGGCCGGGCGAGCGCATCATCCGCGGCACGCTTGCCACGATTGCGGCGCAAGTGGCCGACGATCCCATCGAGCGCACCGCCATCATCTTTGTCGGCCCCTCCCTTGCCAGCAACGATTTCCGCGATAGCGCCCTTTATGATGCCGACTACCAGCGCCGCTTCCGCGGCGGCCTGCCTGACGCGGGGTAAGGAGAATGAGCACAGCAGCGGCTAACGAGGCGGATGCGGGCGGCCACGAGCTTCGCGATCTCGTCACCGGGCTTGGCCGTGCCTTTGGCGGGGCGCTGGTGTTCTCGCTCCCCATGCTGATGACCATGGAAATGTGGGAGCTCGGCTTTGCCATGGAGCGCTGGCGCCTGCTGCTCCTTCTCGGCTCGAGCCTGCCCATGCTGATGTTCCTGTCCCATTATTCGGGCTTTGAGGCCACCTGGGGCTGGAAGGAGGATCTGCGCGATGTCGCCATTGCCTATGGCATTGGTCTGGTCAGCACCGCCATCCTGCTCGCCGTACTCGGGGTTATCGGGCCGGGCATGAACCCGCCCGAACTCGTGGGCAAGATCGTCATCCACGCCATTCCCGCCGCTCTCGGCGCCCTGCTCGGCCGCAGCCAGTTCGGGCAAAGCGAGGATGACAAGGAAGAGCGTGAACAGAGTTATGGCAGCGAATTGGGGATCATGGCCGCCGGGTCGCTTTATCTCGGGCTCAATGTCGCCCCCACCGAGGAAATGATCCTCATCGCGTTTCGCATGACTGATTGGCAGTCGCTGGCGCTGATCGCCCTGTCGCTGCTGCTCATGCACGGCTTTGTTTTTGCATCCGAGTTCAAGGGCAGCGAAGCCACCCCCGACACGCCCTGGTGGAGCGCCTTTTTGCGCTTTACCGCCGTGGGCTATGCCATCGCGCTCGCCATCTCCTGCTATGTGCTCTGGACCTTTGGCCGTTTCGATGGCCTGTCCTTCAGCACGGCGCTGGGGGTTCTGGTGGTGCTGGGCTTTCCTGCCGCCATCGGCGCCGCCGCCGCGCGGCTGATTTTGTAAGGGGCTCCCGCCGTGTCCGACCAAGCCAGCAACCCGCCCCCATCCCCCGCCGCCCGCAAAGCGGGCACCATCTCGGGCTCGCCGGCTATCTCCTTCTCGAAGCCATCACCAAGACCGGGGGCAATCCCGAGCTGAGCCTGCGGCTCGACGCCGTCCGCCAATCACCCGATGGCTTTGTTGCCGAACTGAGCGTCCTCAATCGCGGCCACGCCACCGCCGCGGAAGTCGAGATCGAGGGCACGCTCGGCTCCGGGCCCGAGGCGGTCACCGGCAGCGTCACCCTCGATTACGCGCCCGCCGAGTCCGAAAGCCCCGTGGCGCTGGTGTTTGATCGCCCCGTCACCCCCGAAACCCTCGCGCTCAGAGTGCTAGGTTATCGCGATCCCTGAGCCGGGAACAAAGGCTGGCACGGACCGTTGTCCGGGGCATTTTCCCGGCCCCGCGGCCGCTTCACCGACGCGCGCCCTCCGCGCCGCCAGCAGTTGAGCCCCATGAGCGATAGTTCCACCACTCCTCTTTCCACCTATCGGCTGCAGTTGAACAAGGGCTTCACCTTCGCCCACGCCAAGGCCCTCGTGCCCTATCTCGCCGATCTGGGCGTCAGCCACGCCTATCTCTCCCCCATCCTCAAGGCGCAGCCGGGCAGCACCCACGGCTATGACACGGTCGATCACACGCTGATCAATCCCGAGATCGGCACGATCGAGGAGTTCCGCGATCTCGCCCAGGCCCTGCGCGCCGCCGGCCTCGGCATCCTCCTTGATTTCGTGCCCAACCATATGGGCGTCGGTGGCGCCGATAACCCGCTTTGGCTCGATGTTCTGCGCCACGGCCCCGGCAGCCAATATGCCGACTGGTTCGACATCAACTGGGCCCCCGCCAACCCGGCGCTCGAGGGCAAGCTGATGATCCCGTTCCTCGGCACGTCCTACGCTCAGGCGCTTGAAGCGGGCGAGATCGTGCTCAAGGCCGACAGCGATGGCCTCGCCGTCTGGGCCCACGGCACCCACAAGCTCCCCCTCCGCCCCGAGGACGAGGAGCAGCTCCTCGCCCACTACGGCGATCCTGAAGCCGCTGTCGCCGCCCTCAATGGCGAGCCGGGCCATTTCGGCAGCTGGGCCGCGCTTGATAGCATCATTGCCACCCAGCATTGGCGCCTCAGCCACTATCTCGCCGCCGCCGATGACATCAACTATCGCCGCTTTTTCATCAATTCCGACCTCGGCGCCATCCGCATCGACCGCCCAGACGTGTTTCAGCATGCCCACGCGCTGATCTTTGGCCTTATCGCGGAAGGGCTCGTCGATGGCTTGCGGATCGACCATGTCGATGGCCTGCTTGACCCCAAGGGCTATCTCGAGGATCTGCGCGCCGCATCCCCGCGCCCGATCTATCTGCTGATCGAAAAAATCCTCGCCCCGCACGAGGATCTGCGCGCCGATTGGCCCGTCGAGGGCACGACGGGCTACGAGTTCGGTGCCCTCCTTACCCGTGTCCTGACCAACCCCGCCGCCGAAGCCCCCCTTTCGGCCACCTACGAGCGCTTCGTGGGCGCTGTCGTCGACCCCGTCACCGAAGCCTATCAATGCAAGCTGCGCGTCATGGACAACGAGCTTGCCGCCGAGCTCTTCAGCCTGGCGCACCGCGTCTTCCTCGTCGCTCAGTCCGTGCCGCAAACCCGGGACCTGACGCAAAACGCCATTCGCAAGGGCCTGCGCGAAATCATCGCCTGGCTGCAGGTTTATCGCACCTATATCGATGGCCCCGAGGCCGACGAGCGCGACAAGCGCGAGATCCACTATGCCCTCGCCAAGGCTCGCCGCTCGCAGCCCTTTTTCGCGCCCGCGCTTTTTGATTTCCTCGGCCAGTTCCTCACCGCCGAGCTGCCGCACCAATATGATCCGTCCGAGACCCTCGCGGCGCTGGGCAAATTCCAGCAATATACCGGCCCCGTCATGGCCAAGGGCCTCGAGGACACCGCGCTTTATCGCTTCAACCGCCTGGTGTCGCTCAACGAAGTGGGCGCCCATCCGCAAAATTTCTCCGTCGGCATCGATGCCTTCCACGATGCCAATCGGCGCCGGCTGTCCCATCACCGCGCCACCATGCTCACCACCTCGACCCACGACACCAAGCGGGGCGAGGACACCCGGGCCAATATCGGCGCCATCGCCGATCACCCCGAAATCTGGGATGGCGCGGTGTCGGGCTGGCGCGACCAGCTCGCAGGCAGCACCGAGCCGGCGATCGACAACAACGACATCTATCTCTTCCTGCAGCTGCTGCTGGGCGGTTGGCCGCCGGGCGACAGCACCGACGATCCCAGCCTTGCCACCCTCACCGAGCGCCTTCAGGCCGCGATGCTCAAATCCGTGCGCGAAGCGCGCCTCCACAGCGACTGGAGCGTCAACAACCCCGCCTATGAGCAGGCCATCGAGGCCTTCGTCGCCAAGGCGCTGCGCAACGAGGCGTTTCTGTCCAGCTTCCGCGGGGTGCAGCAGCAGCTCGCCGATACCGGCCGGCGCAAGAGCCTCATCCAGGCGGCCCTCAAGCTCACCGTGCCCGGTGTGCCCGATATTTATCGGGGTGCCGAGGATTGGGAGCAGAGCTTTGTCGATCCCGACAACCGGCGCGACCTCAACTTTGCCGGCCTGCGCGAGCGGCTGACGCAGGCGCGGGCGGGAAGCGGTTCGGCGGCTGACGACAAGATGGTGCTGACCACCGCGCTCCTGCAGTTGCGCCGGGCCCATCCCGAGCTGCTGCTCGCGGGCGCCTACGAGCCCATCGCCACCGGGAGCGAGCAGGTGCTCGGCTTTGCCCGCGCCAGCGGCAATGAGCGCCTCATTGTGCTGGCCGATCTGTCGCCCGGCCACACCGGTCAAGCGGCGGCGGCAGTGGCGCTGCCGGCCGGGCAATATCGCGATGTGATGACCGGCGAAACCGTTGCCGGCCAGGCGGGCGCTGCCGCGTCCTTGTCCCGCCACGGCTTTGTGGTGCTGCTCAGCGCCTAGGCGCTGGCAGCCTGCGGCAGCGGCAGATTGGCTTCCACCAAGGCGCGCATGGTCGGCCCATCCACGGGCCGGCCGAAATAATAGCCCTGCCCGATCGTGCAGCCCATGGCAGCCAGGGCGCATGCTGCCACTTCATCCTCGATGCCCTCTGCCACCGTGGTTTTGCCCAGGCTGCGCCCGAGACCAACGATGCTGGCCACGATCACATCGCCCGCGCCGCCATCGCCCATGGCGCGCACAAAGCTCTGGTCGATCTTGAGTTTGTCGAAGGGCAGGTCCTTGAGATAGCTCAGCGAACTATAGCCGGTGCCGAAATCATCGAGGGCCACATCGACCCCCAGGCCCTTGAGCGCGGCAAAGGTGCCGATGATCCCGCCGATCCCCGCCACGAGGCTGCTTTCGGTGATCTCGATGTCGAGCCGCCCCGGCGGCAGGCCGGACAGCACCAGCGCCGTGCCCACCATCGTTGGCACATCGGACAATTGCAGCTGCACCGGCGAGACATTGACCGACATCCGCCCTTCCCAGGGCCAGGCCACGGCCTGCCGGCAGGCTTCCTCAAGGATCCAGCGCCCAAGATCGACGATCAGCCCGGTTTCCTCGGCCAGCGGGATGAATTCTGCCGGCGAGATCATGCCCCGCTCGGGGTGGCGCCAGCGCAGCAAGGCCTCGGCCCCGACAATGGTGCGGGTGCCTAGATCGATCTGCGGCTGGAACACCACTTCGAGCTGCCCGTCCTCGACTGCCCGCCGCAGGTCGAGATCGAGCTGCCGGCGCGCCTCGAGGCGCTCCTGGTCGCTGGGGCTGTAGCCGAGGAACTCCGCCCGCTCGGCTTCGGCCTGGAGCAGCGCGGTTTCGGCCTGGTTGAGCAAGTCGTCCATGCTGTCGGGCCCGGCCGAATAGCCGCATCGGACCTCCACATGGATGCGGTGGCCGATCGTGTCATAGATGCCGCCGAGCCGGCCGATCAGGCCGCGGCAGGCCTCGTCCACAAGGCCGGGATCGGCGCGTTCCAGCCGGTAAACCCAGGCGAACGTGTCTTCGGCCACATAGCCGATCAGCCCCGGCACCTCGCCGGACAAGCGCTGCCCCACCGCGTGCAGCAGGCTGTCGGTCACCTCATGCCCGAGCGAGGCGCGCAAGAGGTTGAGCCGTTCCATGCGCACCAGGATCACCGCCTTGCCAGCTTCACCCCAGGGTGCTGCCGCCTCGATCAGCCCGGCGCGCGACAGCGCTCCGGTGGTCTGGTCATGGCGCGCCAGATGGGTCAGCCGGCGCAAGGCGGCGATGCGCCCGCGATATTGCTCGAAGGCCTCATCGACCACGGCGAGCACCAGCAGGACCACAATACCGGCATGGAACAAGCCGGTATCGAAGCTCACCTCGAACCAGCGATAGCTGAGCAAGGCCGCCGCTTCCCACGCCGCCCCGAACCCCGCGGCCAACAAGCCGACCTGCCAGAGCCGCAAACGGGAGCGCAGCAGCAGCAGCCCCAGAGCCACCAGCAACAAGGCAATGGCGGCAGGGGCGAAGCGCAGATCGGTGATGATGCGCCCCGATTTGAGCGTTTCCACCGCAATGGCCTGCAGCACCGGACCGGCGATCACGCCGAAGCGCGGGATCGAGAAGAGGTCACGCAGCTCGATGGCACTGGCCCCGATGATCACCTGCTTGTCGCGCAAGCCAGCCGGATCGGTCCGTCCGGCCAGCACATCGGCAAAGGGAATGCGCGGAATTGTGCGCGCATCGATGCTGAAGTCGATGTTGACGCTGCGCGGCAGGGCCGGCGCGCCCGGCACCAGTTCCACCGGCAACGCCCGCACCTCGCCCCTATCCGTCACCGTGCGGGACAAAAAGGATTTGGCCTGACCCAATGGATCGAGGAACACATTGACGAGGACCGGCGTCGCCTGGGCCAGGAAAGGCGCGATGGGCATCGAGAGCGCCAGGTCCCCTTCTGCACCGCTCAATTGCTGGAAGGCGGCAAGATAGGCATAGCCACCGGCACGCTCGAGCGCGGCGGCCAGTTGCCCGTCCTCGGCAGGAGTGCTCGCGCTACTGAAGTCGATATCGAACGCCACCTCGGCCGCACCGGCCTCCACCAGCCGGTCCAGGACCTGGGCATAAAGGCTGCGCGGCCAGGGCCAGACACCGATCCCGGCGAGGCTCTCGCTGTCGATATCGACCACAACGGTGCTGCCGCTCGCCGGCACTGCATTGAGCGCGAGCCGCACATCGCGCAGCCCGGCATCGATCGAGCGCAAGCCGCCGCCGGCTGCCAGTGCATAAAGCAGCGCCAGGCAGGCCAAAGTGACCCCAAATCGAACCGCTGCGCCCATCAGGGGTCTCCAAGCCTCAGCCAAGCTTGCCACAGCGTCGCTGATAGCAGGTTAACTTGCGTTGCCCCTGCTCGATTTAGCCCTAGGCAATGCGAGCGAAGCGCACACGGGCAACACCGAGCAATGGCTTAGCTCCATCGGTGCAGCTGCCGCCGCAGACCTTCGACGAGCCCGAGCCGCTGGTCCAGTTCGGCATCGTCACCGGCGGGCAGCAAGGTCTGCTTGAGGAGCACAGCAAGATCATCAAGGCCATCAGCGACATAGATGCCGCGGCGGCCCCGGAGCTCGGCGCAGGTGGCGAGCTGGTGATCATTGCGGTGTTCACCGCGTCCGGACCTTCGGGGCACGAGGACGATCGGCTTGCGCCAGCGCTGTGCCATCAGCACCGTGCCGATGCCGGCATGGGCCACAACGGTCGTTGCTTCGGCGAAGCGGCGCAAGAATTCCTCGCCCGACAACATGGGCGCCCAGTCCATGTTCCGGGGCGCCGAGCCGCCATGGCCGATCTGCGCAAATATCGGCACGCCCAGGCTTGGCGCCAGCGCGTCCATCGCTCCCACCAGCCGGTCGAACGGCAACTGCGTGCCGACGGTGACGAGGATCACAGCATGCGCCCAAAAAACTTGGTGCGCGCACCGTCCGCCAAATGCTCCCATTGGCTGCAATGGAGTTCCACAAAGCGCCGGGCGAGCCATCCGCTCATCGACAGGCGCTCGGCATTGGCGACGCTGTCGATCCACACGGTGTGCACGCCCAGCAGGCGCCCGGCCACGAGCACCAGCAGACCCGGCCCCGCGCCCGTACTCACGATCACCGCCGGCCGGATGCGCCGCACCAGTGCCAGCGCTTCCCAGAATGCCGGCAGCGCCTGCCAGGGCGCATGGCGGTTGACATCACGCAGCGGCAATTGCCGCTCGGGGAGCCCCGAGCGCGGCTCGAACACCGTGCTGGCATAGATCACCTCGAAATCGGTGAACGCCTCCCCCAGCAACTGCAATTGCTGCCAATGCCCCCCACTCGAGGACACCGCCAGCAGCCGATTGCGGGGCTTTCCCATTGCCGCCTCAACCGCGGGCGGCGGAGCCGCCAATTCCAGGCCGCCATCGAGCACGGGCGCGAGGACCTGCCGATAATCGGCCACCATCTGCGCTTCACTGCGCACTCGCGGCGCCAATTGCAGCAGCGCATCGCGCACCTGCCGGTGCCGCGCCCGATCGTGCAACAGCCGCGCCAGCGCCTGCGCCACTGCCTGAGGATCACGGGGGTCGCAGGTTTCGCCTGCCAGCATTCCCATCGGGCCGGTGATCACTTCGCGCTGCACCGCAATGTCGCTGACCACCGCAGGCGTTGCCACCCGCACTGCATCCAGCAGCGCCAGGCTTTGCCCTTCAAACCAGCTGATCTGCAAGAA
>JAQSXP010000071.1 GCA_029256605.1 Devosia sp.
GTGCGCGCTTCTTCCTCGCTGTCATAGACCTGGGTGAAGGACACGAGCTCGCCGCCTTCGGCGATATCGGTGTGGAGCGTCTTGCCGAGTCGGCCCTCATTGAAGGCGATGAGGGTGGAGGCGGCCTTGAGGATATTGGCGGTGGAGCGATAATTGCGCTCGAGCTTGATGACCTTGGCCCCGGGAAAATCCTTCTCGAAGCGAAGGATGTTGTCGACCTCGGCGCCGCGCCAGCCATAGATGGACTGGTCGTCGTCACCCACGACGCAGATATTGGCTTCGGGCGCTGGCTTGCCCTGCGCGAGCAGGCGCAGCCAGAGATATTGGGCGGTGTTGCTGTCTTGGTACTCGTCCACCAGCATGTATTTGAACTTGCGGTGATACTCGGCCAGCACTTCGGGGTTCTCGCGGAACAGGCGAATGCATTCGAGCAGCAGATCGCCAAAATCGGCGGCGTTGAGCGTCTTCAGCCGATTTTGGTAATCGTAATAGAGCTTGCCGCCCTTGCCATTGGCGTAAAAGCCGCTTTCGGCCGCCGGCACATCCTTGGGCAGCCAGCCGCGGTTTTTCCAGGCATCAAGCATGCCGGCGAATTGTCGGGCGGGCCAACGCTTCTCATCGATATTCTCAGCCGCCAGCAGCTGCTTGATCAGCCGGATCTGGTCATCGGTATCAAGGATGGTGAACTGGGGCTTGAGGTCCACCAGTTCGGCATGGGTGCGCAGGATGCGCGCCGAGACTGAGTGGAAGGTGCCCATCCAGGGCAGTCCATCGAGGCTGGGGACAATGTCGTGGATGCGCCGCTTCATTTCGGCGGCGGCCTTGTTGGTGAAGGTCACCGCCAGGATCTGGCTGCCCCAGGCCATGCGCTGATTAAGGATGTGAGCGATGCGGGTGGTCAGAACGCGCGTCTTGCCGGTGCCCGCGCCGGCCAGCACGAGGAGCGGGCCTTCGGTGGTGAGCACGGCGTCGCGCTGTTCGGGATTGAGCCCGGACAGGTAATCGGGCACGCCGGAGCGGCGTAGCTGGCTGGTGATCGGCCCGGGGGCGGGGCGGTCATGGTCGTGAGCTTCAGCGGGCATCGAGTTGCTTTCCATCGCCGGGCGCCATCGTGCGGCGCGGCGCGAGGATTGACGAATCTTGATTTGTTCTCACCGCAATATAGGTGCCGAGGGCGCCGGTGTATAGAACTGGGTCCCTGCATGGCAGGCGAGCACGGCCAGATTGGGGCTAATCGACCGCTCGGGGCGGGGGCACAGGGCGCCTTTTGCTGTGCCGGGCGCAAGCAAGGCTCGCCAAACGCGGGAATGCGCTGATATGCGGGTGACGGCGGGGTTGCGCGAGGCGCGGGCTTGCCTAAACTCCGCTGCCAACACCGGGTGAACACGCGCCGTGCTGAACCGTATCTATATTGTCATCGGTACTCTCGCGATCATCGTGCTCGCTGGCGCTTTCATTGCGCCACACTTCATCCGCTGGAGCGATTATCGCGGCCGCATGGAGGAGCTGGCCACGAGCGTGCTCGGCACGCCTGTGACGGTGCGGGGCGACATCGCCTTTAGCCTGTTGCCCCATCCACGCCTCGAGTTCTCCGATGTGCTGGTGGGCTCGCCCGAGGAGCCGGCCGCGACGGTGGATGCCGTCGAGGCGGAATTCTCGCTGATGGATTTCCTCCAGGACAACTACAATGTCACTCACCGTCGATGAAAGCGGGTTGTTTGGCAGCGGCGTCGATGTATCGGGCGATCGGGCCGGCGTGGCGCTGCAGCAGGCGAGCATCGTTGACGCCACGATTCGGCTCGCAGATCGCCGCGCCGGCGACAATTTCGTGCTCGATGACCTCGATGGTGAGTTCCGGCTGGCGAGCTTTTCGGGACCGTTCCAGTTCCAGGGCAATGCCGACTATGCCGAGCGGCGTTATGCGCTGCGGTTCAATGCGGCGGTGCCGGACGCCAATGGGGGCAGCCGGGTGAGCTTCTACCTTGAGCCAGTGGATCGCACATCTTCGCTCAGCGTCGATGGCGTGTTGCAGGGCGGGATGGCGCCCAAGCTCGACGGGCAGCTGGTTTACCGGCAAACCCCGCCACCGGGCCAAGATGCCGAGGCGATCCATGGCGATCTCATCTTTGAAAGCGCGGTCAGCGCCTCGACTGACCGGATCGTGCTGTCCGGCTACACTCTCCAGCCCGACGAAACGCGGGCCGGCACTCGCCTGACCGGCGCGGCCAGCATCCAGCTGGGAGCGCAGCGCAGCTTTGATGCGGTGATTTCGGGAGGCGTATTTGCGCTGCCCCCGCGCGACGCTTCGGAAAATGCCGCGGCGCTCCCCTATGAGCTGGTGCGGATGCTGGCCGAATTGCCCGGCGCACCGGTGCCGCCGCTGCCGGGGCGGATCGGGGTCGATCTGGCCGAAATCGGCTTGCGCGGCTTTGCCCTGCGCAATCTGCGGCTCGACGCCAGCACCGATGGCACCCAATGGCGGGTGGAGCAGTTGCTGGCGCGCCTGCCGGGGGAAACCGAGTTGCGCGCGTCGGGCACGCTGACGGGCGAACGCGACCAGCCGGTGTTTACGGGGCAGATGGCGTTGACGAGCGAGCGCCTCGATGCGCTGGGGCAGCTTTGGCGCAAGCCGGCGGAAAACAACCCGTTGTTCAACCAGCCCGGCGCGCTCGCGGCCCGGGTGATCCTCGGGCCCGATGCGCTCGGATTGACGAGCGGGCGGCTGACCCTTGCCGGGCAGGTGCATGGGCTCGAAATGCGGATCGGGTTTGGCGAGGAGCCGCGGCTCGACGTCGTGGCGCAGCTGGGCGATCTGGGCGCGCTGGGCAGCGCGATGCTGACGGCGCTGCTGCCGCCGATCGGCAATGATCCGCAATTTGCCAACAGCTTTCCCGAGGGCAGTTTTGCCGTGACAGCGCGCTCCGCCGAGGTGCTGGGGCAGGCCGGTCGCGACCTCAACGCGCAGGGGCAATGGTCGCCGGGGCAGTTGCGGCTAGAGCGGCTGGCCGCCGCCGAGCTGGGCGGGATGGGCCTTGATGCCGAGCTGACGCTCGCGGGTACGCTGGCCGAGCCGGTGATCAGCGGGGCGGGGAACATCACGGTTGCGGCGGCTGACGCGCCGGCGCTGGGCGCGGTTTACGAGGCGCTTGAAGTGCCCGAAGGGTGGCGCGCGTGGCTGGCGGGTTCAGCGCCGGCCGATCTGCGGTTCGAGCTGGCGGAGCCGGTTGATGGCGGCGCGCAGACCTTGACGCTTGATGGCGTGCTCGCGACGGCGGCCCTGCATGGGCGGGCCGAATTGTCGCGCGGGATCAACGCAGCCCTGTCTGCGCCGGTGCGGCTGCAGGCTAATCTTGAAAGCACGGATATCGCCGCGCTGACGCGCCAGCTGGGCTTGGGGGATGCGGCGGTGTTCAGCGGCAGCGGCTCGGCGCTGGTGGTGGCGGGGCTGCAGGGCGATGCACAGAACGGCTTTACGCTGGGGCTCAATGCGAGCCTGGGCGAGGAGCGCGTGAGCTTTAATGGCGACCTCACCCTCGACGATGCCGGGGCGCTGCAGGGCGATGGACGGATCGAGCTGGCGCTGGAGGATACCAGCGGCTTGGCGCAGGTGGTGGGCGCCGACGGGGTGAGCTTGCCGGGTGTGAGCGCGGGCGCGCAATTGCGGTTCGAGGGCGACCGGGTGCTGGCCCTGAGCGATATCGAGGGGAAGGCGGGGGATGCCGGCTTTTCGGGGACGCTGACGCGCACGCGGACCGGCGATGTGGCAGCGCTCGAGGGGCAGCTGGCGCTTGAGGCGGCCAGCGTTGAAGGGATTGCCGCCACCGTCTTTGGGCCTGCCGCGCTGGTGGGTGCTGAAGGGGCCTGGCCGGAGGGGCCGATCAGCGTGGGCGCGGGTGGGCGCGGCACACGGGGCTCGGTGCGGATCACGGCAGAAGCTGTGTCGGCTGGGGGCGCCGAATTGTTGCGCGATGCGAGCTGGGAGCTGGCCTGGGATGAAAGCCGGCTGCGGCTCGCCGGATTTACGGCGCGGGCGGGCGAGGGCGAAGTGCGGCTCGACGGGGCGGTGTGCTGCTCGGGCGGGCTCGCCGACAAGACCGTCATTGGCCGGCTGTCGCTGGCGGGGATTGAACTGGCCGAGCTGGCGCCCGAGGGATTGGCAGGGCTGCTGGGCGGGCGGCTCGACGGCGGGGTGCAGTTCGAGGGCACTGGCGCCAGCCTGGCCGGGGTCGCGGAAAGCCTCTCGGGCGAGGGCAATTTCACTGTGGCCGATTTTACCGCCGCAGGGCTTGATCCCGACGTGTTCGGCACGGTGGCTGGGCTCGAGGATGTGCTTGAAACGCCGCCCGAAACGCTGACGACGTTGATGGGGATCGCGCTGGGCGAGGGGCCGTTCCGGGCGCCGAGTGTCACCGGAGCCTTCACCATTGCCGGTGGCGTGGTGCGGCTGGGCAATCTCCTCGCGGAAAACCCGGCGGCGCGGCTGGCGGGGAGCGTGGACCTCGATCTGCGCAGGCTGGCGCTGGAGGGCCGGTTTGCGCTGACGCCCAAGGGCTTTGCCGATCCGGCCGGGCTGGTGCGCGACGATACCAGCCAGATCTTCACCGTAATCGGCGGCACGTTGGCCGCGCCCGAAGTGCAGCTCGATCTGGAGCCGATGGTGGGGGCGATCCAGGTGCGGGCCAATGAGATCGAGGTGGATCGGCTCGAAGCTTTGCGCATCGAGGATGCCGAACGGCAGCGCGCGGCGGCTGAGGAGCGTAATCGCCTGATCGAGCAGCAGCGCCAGCAGCGGGCGGCCGAGGAAGCGGCGCGCCGGGCGGAGGAAGAAGCAGAAGCCGCGCGGATCGCGGCCGAAGAAGAAGCCGAGCGTCAGCGCGAGGAAGAAGAGGCGGATGCGGCAGAGGAGCCGCCGGTCGAGGAGCCCGAGTTGTTGCCTCAGGGTCCGCTCAATCTCGAATTCAGCCCGCTGCCGCCACTGCCCGGAGCGAGTTTCGGACGCTAGTCGGCGGCCGGGATACGCGCCTGCAGCCAGGCAAGGGCGGCGAGGCGCAGGGCCGATGAGAGATTGGTGGTTTGGCGCGTTTCGTCGACGGATTTAACGAGACCGGCGAGGCTTTGCCCGTTCTGCGTGGCCATCTGCTCGAGCACCGCCCAGAACTCAGGCTCGAGCGCGATGCTGGTGCGGTGGCCGGCGATGGAAAGGGAGCGTTTTTGCACCGCCCCGATCAGGGCTTTTTGCGGAACGCGTCGAGGCTGATGACCTTTTCGCCACTGGCTTCGCCATCACCCGCGGGCTGGTCGGCAGCGGTGGTTTCCTGCGCCTCGGCGATCTCGTCGGCGGTGGCGCCAGCGGGTGCGGTGGTCGGATCGAAATTGAGGCCGAACTGCACGGAAGGGTCGAAGAACCCCTTCACCGCGGCAAAGGGAATGACGAGGAGTTCGGGCTGGCCATCAAAGCTCAGGCCGACTTCGAAGCCGGTTTCGGTGACCTTGAGGTCCCAATACTGGTTCTGGATGACGATGGTCATTTCCTTGTCGTACTGCGCCAGGAGCTTTTCGCTCAGGCGCACGCCGGGGGCGCGGGTGACAAAGGAAATAAAGAAATGATGATCGCCTGGCAGGCCCGTCTTGGCCACTTCGGCCAGGACTTTGCGCACGACACCGCGCAGTGCCTCCTGGGCGAGAATGTCATAGCGCAGGTGATCTTCGGCCATATCTATCGTTTCCGGCTGGTGTCGATTCAGAACGGCTCATAACAGCCTCACGTTCCCCGAGATTTCAAGGACAAAGGCAAAAGCTGTGGCGATAAGCGGGGGAGGGAAGTGCAGGCTTCTGTTGCCAGGTGCCTGCGGACCCCGCCTGTCAGCCGGCTAGGGCTGGAGGACTTAGTTTCCCAATGCTAGCACTGCTTACGCAGCGAGAGCGACTGGAGCCTTATGGTTGTCATTTGCAACTATAAGTTTCGGACCGATAACGGTGGTACCTCACCGAGCGAAAACACACCCTTTACGCCCTCGTCGATCCTGTTTCGCCCCCATTGGCTGCCCTCGCGGGGAGGGTAGATGGTGGAGGCGCCGGGTACTGCCCCCGGGTCCGAAAGGTTTATTACGATGGCAATTTATCGCCATAGCTCTTGCGAGCCCGACATATATAGGGCGCCCCTCCGCGTGATGCAAATGGCTTGATGCAAAAAGGTCGGGGCCGGCGCGGCACTTGGTGTTTGCGCGAGCCTGTGGCACACTGGCCCGACCAAAGCCCGGAGTGCAGACCATGCAAATCAAGGCCGGCTTCACCCTCCGCTACCAATGTCCCCAACCAACGCCCATGCTGCTGTGCCTGCATGTGCACCCGTTGCGCCGGGCGGATCTGCTGAGCGAGCAGATCCTCGTGTTTTCCCGGCCAGTGGAGGCCTGGGACTATCTCGATGGCTTTGGCAATTCGTGCACCCGGATCGTCGCGCCGGCGGGGGAACTCACCATTTCAACCGAGTTCTGGGTGTTCGATACGGGGCTGCCGGACGTGGTGCCTGCGGAGGCGCATCAGCACGCGATCGAGGAATTGCCGGATGAGACGCTCGTGTACCTGCTGGGCTCGCGCTATTGCGAAACGGACCTGCTGATGCCGGTGGCGTGGGAGCTGTTTGGCGACACCGCGCCGGGCTGGCCGCGGGTGCAGGCGATCCTCGACTGGGTGCACAAGCACATTCGGTTCGATTACGGGCAGGCCGACCGGACGCGCAGCGCCTATGGGGCGTATCAGGGGCGGGCCGGGGTGTGCCGGGACTTTGCCCATCTGGCGCTGACCCTCTGCCGTTGCATGAACATCCCCGCGCGCTACTGCACGGGGTATCTGGGCGATATGGGCTTCGAGGTGGTGACCGAACAGGTGCAGCCGGCGGTCTAGCCGTTCCAGCGCATCCCCATGTAAACGCCGCCGCGTTCGAGTTCGTCGAGCATCTGCTCGAGGTGCTTCTGCTTGGTTTCGGGACGCTTCACCTTGTTGATCCACAGCAGGTAGTCGTTCCGCTGATAGGGCGGGCGGGCGTCGTATTTGTCCCGCAAGCCCCGTTGCTCCAGAGCTTCGCGGACAAACTCGGGCATCTCCTCGCGCGCCCGTAAAGGACGCAGCCTGGGGCTCACCGTGCGATTTCCTTCTGCTCGCCCGCCGTCCTTTGAAAAGGCGCGGGGAGGCGCAGGCTTGAAGCGATAACAGGGATGGTCATGGCCTGCTCCTTTCAGCCAAGGCTACACCGAGACTGCTGACACGCAAAGACAGCAGCAGCGGCGGTACTAGGCTACTCCCGCGGCCTCGCAAAAGGGGCAGAAGCTCCCGGGGAAAAGCGGAGCGACGGGCAGGCGCTCCGCCCCGGAATCGGCTAGGTTGGGGGCATGCAGCCTTATCTCAAGCTCCTTTCCGATATTCTCGAGCATGGCGTCGACAAGAGCGATCGCACCGGCACGGGCACGCGCTCGCTGTTCGGCTACCAGATGCGGTTCAACCTGGCGGAAGGGTTTCCGCTGGTTACGACCAAGAAGCTGCATCTCAAATCCATTATCTATGAGCTGCTCTGGTTCATCCGCGGCGACACCAATGTGCGCTGGCTGCAGGAGCATGGGGTCAAGATCTGGGACGAGTGGGCCGATGAGAACGGCGATCTCGGTCCGGTTTACGGCTCGCAATGGCGCAGCTGGCCGGCGCCGGACGGGCGCAAGATCGACCAGCTGGGCGCGGTGATCGAATCCATCCGCGCCAAGCCCGACTCCCGGCGCCACATCGTTTCGGCGTGGAACCCGGCCGAGGTGGATGAAATGGCGCTGCCGCCCTGCCACTGCCTGTTCCAGTTCTACGTGGCCAATGGCAAATTGAGCTGCCAGCTCTATCAGCGCTCGGCGGACACGTTTTTGGGCGTGCCGTTCAACATCGCCTCCTATGCCTTGCTGACCCATATGGTGGCGCAGGTGACGGGGCTCGAAGTGGGCGATTTCGTGCACACCTTTGGCGATGTGCATCTCTATTCCAATCATTTCGAGCAGGCGCAGCTGCAGCTGACGCGCGAGCCGCGGCCATTACCGACCCTTACACTGAACCCTGCCGTGACGCAGATCGAGGATTTCCGGTTCGAGGACATCACGATCAGCGGCTATGACCCGCACGCCCATATCAAGGCGGCGGTGGCGGTATAGGGCTCGCTTCCCCCGGAACACCCGAACGGCTAGGGTGCCCAGGTCGGGATTGCGGCGGCTGGGGCGGCCGGCGGCAAGAAGGGGATTTGCCATGCGCTGGTTAGGCATTGTTTGTGGCGTGCTGCTGACAGCACCCGTTTGCGCCAATGACACTTCGGCGGTGATCGGCGCGGGTGGGCTGGAGTTCGTTTCCAACAATTCCATCAGCATGGTCAGCGAAGAGCTGTTCATTTCGGCGCAACCAGTGGCGTTCCCGGATGGACCGGAAAACAATCCCTTCCGTTTCGAGACCAGTTTCGACGGCGTGCCGGTCGAAGCGGAGCTGCATGAATATGCCTATGCGGCGGGCGTTGATCGCAGCGACTATCTGCGCGAGCGCGGGATTCCGCTGCTGCCGTTCGGGGAAGGTGCAGTCGAGGCCGTCGACCAGCTCGATGCGGCGACCACCAAAGAGATGCTGCATCTGGGCCTGCTGGTGCCTGACGAGTTCGACGCGGGCAAGGGGTGGGAGTTGCATCATCGCCCGATCTGGACCTGGCGCGCGGCCTATACCTGGGAAGCCATTTTCCCGGCCGGGAAGACCGTCGAGGTCGTCCACCGCTACAAGCCCAGCGTCGGTGGCACGGTGGGGGTGAGCTTTCTCGACGAGCCATCGGGCACCAATGACCGCGCGGCCGAATACGCGCAGAAATACTGCCTCGACGAGGCTTTCATTGCCGCGGTGCGCAAGACCGCCAAGCCGGGCGAGCCCTGGACCGCGCCCTTCACCGAGAAGTGGATCTCCTACATCGTTTCGACGGGCTCGAACTGGGCGGGCGGCACGATCGGCCGGTTCCGGCTGGTGGTCGACAAGGGCGCCCCCGAAAACCTCGTGTCGTTCTGTGGCACGGATGTGCGCAAGATCGGGCCGACGACCTTCGAGATGGAAGCCAGCGATTATTGGCCCGAGCGCGAGATCGACGTCCTCATCCTGCAGCGCCTCGAGGCGCAGCCGTGAGCCTGGTCATACGACCGGCAGTTGCGGGCGACGAGGGCGTGGTGTTCGGGTTCATCAAGGACCTGGCGCGCTATGAAAAGCTCGAGCATGAAGTCGTGGCTGATGAAGCCGACATCACGCGCGACCTCTTTGGCGACAATCCGCGGGTGTTCTGCGAGATCGCCGAGTGGGACGGCGCGCCGGCCGGCTTTGCGCTCTGGTTCTACACATATTCAACCTTCCAGGGCCGGCATGGCATCTGGCTCGAGGATCTGTTTGTGGATTCCGCCCTGCGCGGCAAGGGCATCGGCAAGGCGCTGTTGCAGCATCTGGCGCAACGTTGCGTTGCCGAAGGGCTGGGGCGGCTGGAATGGTGGGTTCTGGACTGGAACCGGCCATCGATCGATTTTTACCTGAGGCAGGGGGGCGTAATGCAGGACGAGTGGACCAAGGTGCGGGTGGATGGCGAGGCTTTGGCCCGGTTGGGCCAGCCATGAGCGCGCAGATCGCGATGATTGCGGCGGTCGCCCGCAACGGGGTGATCGGCAGCGCGCAGACTATTCCGTGGCGCATTCCGTCCGATTTTGCGTATTTCAAGGCCATGACGATGGGCAAGCCAATCGTCATGGGGCGCAAGCAATATGACACGGTGGGGCGGCCGCTGCCGGGGCGCACCAATATTGTTATCACGCGGCGCGACGACTTTGCTCCGCCCGGCGTGATAGTGGTGCCCACAATCGAAGAAGCGCTCGACAAGGCCGCCGAGATTGCCGCGGCCGATGGGGTCCAAGAGATAATGGTGATCGGAGGCGGGGAAATATATCGACAGCTGCTGGATCGGGCCGACCGGCTCTATATCAGCCATGTCGAACTGGAGCCGGAGGGCGATGTTCTGTTTCCCCCGATCAATGCAGATGCTTGGGCGGTGGTGGAAGAACCCCAAATCCCGCCCGACGCCGAAGATGAAGCCCCGTACCGCGTCAAAGTGTACGCCCGCCGTTAAGGGCACGCTCATTGATCGGGGTCCTGCGCTTGCCTATATAGGTCGGCAAGCAAACGACGACAGCTGAAAGGATTACGATGCCGTGGGAGAGTAACGGAGGCGGGGGTGGCCGCAACAATGGCGGCCCATGGGGTCAAGCCCCCGGCGGTGGTGGTGGCGGCGGACCGCGCCGGCCAGGCAACACGCCAAACCTTGAAGATATACTCAACCGCGGACGTGACCGGTTCCAGGGTGGATTGCCCGGTGGGCGCTGGGCCATTATCGGCGGTGTCGTTGCGGTGCTCGGTTTCTGGGCACTGAACTCAATCTATACTGTTGATCCGCAGGAAGTGGGCGTCGAGCTGCGTTTTGGTGCCCCCAAGCCGGAATTGTCCAATCCGGGCCTGCATTTCCACCTGTGGCCGATCGAAACGGTTGAACGCGTCACCGTAACCGAGAACCAGACCGATATTGGCAGTGCCAGCGGTTCGGGTTCCCGCGCCGGTGGCGATGATGGACTGATGCTGTCGGGCGACCAGAACATCGTGGATGTGCGCTTTTCGGTGCTGTGGTCGGTGTCCGATCCGATCAACTACCTGTTCAATGTGCGCGATCCCGAAGACATGGTCCGCAATGCCGGCGAAAGCGCGATGCGCGAAGTGGTGGGCCGCCGTCCGGCCCAGGACATCTTCCGCGACGACCGTGCCGGTATCGCCATCGAAGTACAGGAAATCACCCAGGCCATTCTCGACAGCTACGGCATTGGCGTTCGCGTCGGCCGGATCTCGATCGAAAATGCGGCACCGCCGGCCGAAGTGGCCGATGCCTTCAACGAAGTGCAACGTGCCGAGCAGGACGAAGACCGCCTGCAGGAAGAAGCCCGCTCCTATGCCAACACCCTTCTCGGCGATGCCCGAGGCCGGGCCGCGGCGCTGCGGGAAGATGCGGCAGCCTACACCAACCGCGTGGTGCAGGAAGCAACCGGTGAGGCACAGCGCTTTAACGCGATCTATGCCGAATATGTCAATGCGCCCGAAGTGACGCGCAAGCGCCTGTTCCTGGAGACCATGGAAGAAGTGCTGGGCGGCTCCGACAAGGTGCTGATGGAAAGCGGGGCCGGTGGCCAGGGCGTGGTGCCATATCTGCCATTGCCTGAGCTGCGCACGCGCAGCAATGCACCGACCACTCCTCCCACCACGACGAGCGGGAACTAAGCCATGCAAAACCGTTTGATTGTCATCGGCGTTGCCGTCGTTCTCGCGCTTTATGTGTTGTTCTCGTCGATCTATGTGGTCAATGAGCGCGACCAGGCCATCGTGATGCGCTTTGGCCAGATCACCGATATCCGCACCGAGCCGGGCATCTATTTCAAGATCCCGACCGATATCGTGGACAGCGTACAGATCATCGAAGATCGGCTGCTGCGTCAGGATATCGCTGACATGACCGTGCAGGTTTCGGGCGGCGCCTTTTACGAGGTGGACGCGTTCCTGACCTACCGGATCACCGATCCACGCTTGTTCCGTGAACGTGCGCTGGGCCAGTTGCAGGTTGCCGAAAGCCGTATCGCCACCCGTTTCGATGCCGCGCTGCGCCAGGTTTATGGCTTGCGTGAATTCAACGCGGCCCTGTCCGAACAGCGCCCGCAGATGATGCGCGAAGCCCGTGACCTGATCCGCCCCGATATGGCGGAGCTGGGCATCGAAGTGGTTGACGTGCGAATCCTGCGTACCGACCTTGCCGCTGAGGTGTCCGAGCGGACCTATGAGCGGATGCGGGCCGAGCGTTTGGCGGAAGCTGCATTGCTCCGCGCCCGTGGCCAGGAGCAGGCCCAGTCGCTGCGCGCCATCGCCGATCGTCAGGCCGTGGAAATCGTGGCCGCGGCAACGCGTGATGCGGAAATCATCCGCGGTACGGGTGATGCCGAGCGGAACCGGATCTTTGCCGCCGCTTATGGCCAGGATCCCGAATTCTTCGAGTTCTACCGCTCGATGGAATCGTACCGGACCGCGCTGTCCAATACGGGCACGACGATGGTGCTGTCGCCCGAGAGCGAGTTCTTCCGGTATTTTGGCTCGAACGGCGAATTGCCGGCCGCCAATCCGAACCTCGCGCCGCCGATTGCGCCGGCTCCGGCTCCGGTGCTGCCGAGCGAAGAGGGCCCGGCTCTTGATGGCCTCGGGATCGAAGATGCCGCCACGCCCAGCCTGACGCTGGATGACGGCTCCGAGCTGGCACCGACCGTTGGCACGGAAGTGCCGCCGCCGGTGGATGGCGAAACCGCTCCGGTGGCGCCCGCCCCCGAAGCGCCAGCGGCACCGGCTCCGGCTCCCGCTGCGGCTCCGACGCCCTAAGCGGCACCGGATAGCGAAACGAAAACCCCCGCCAATGGCGGGGGTTTTTTGTTGGGCAGGTGGTGGGCGGGTTAGCGGACGATGTCTTCGTCGGTATAGCCCTGCAGATAAAGGAGGGCGGTGAGATCGCCATGGTCGATCCGCACGCCGGCCTGGGCGGCTACGGCTGGCTTGGCGTGGACGGCAACGCCCATGCCGGCGGCGCGGATCATGTCGAGATCATTGGCGCCGTCGCCGACAGCCATGGTCTGGCTGAGGGACAGGCCGCGCTCGGCCGCGAGGGCTTCGAGCTTGGTGCGTTTGGTGTCCTTGTCGACGATGGGCTTTTGCACCGTACCGGTGAGGCGATCGCCATCGAACTCCAGCACATTGGCGAGCACTTCATTGAAGCCGATGCGCTTGCCGAAGTGATCGGCAAAGATGGTGAAGCCGCCCGACACGAGCGCGGTATAGGCGCCATAGGCTTTCATGGTCTGTACCAAGGCCCGGCCGCCAGGGGCGAGGGTGATGGCTTCGCGCCGGACTTCCTCGATGACCTTGCGCTCGAGGCCCTTGAGCAGGGCGACGCGGGTATCGAGCGCCTGGGCGAAATCGAGTTCGCCGCGCATGGCGCGATCGGTGATCTCGGCGACCTGCGGCTTGATCCCGAGGGCTGCGGCGAGCTCGTCGATGCATTCCTCGTTGATCATGGTGGAGTCCATGTCGGCGAGAAGGATCTGCTTGCGGCGGCCCTGGGTGGGGACAAGGGCGGCATCGACGGCGCGGGTGCCGATGACGGCGCGGGCGACTTCCAGCGCTTCGGTTGACTTTGGCTCGATGATCTCGCAGGCAATGCCGTAATTGAGCCAGTTGAGCTCGCCCCCGGTTTCCCGCAACACGGCTTCGGCCAAGGGCGGATCGAGTTCGGAGTCAGCGGGATTGGCGATCAGGCAAAGAACCGGCATGGCGGGAATGAAACTCGGGGAGGGATGGGAGTGAAGGGCCACAGGCGCGCCGTTTTGATAGCGGGTCCAACCGCCAGCGGCAAGTCGGCCCTGGCGCTGGAACTGGCGCGAGCGCAGGACGGCGTCATCATCAATGCCGATGCCATGCAGGTCTATGACACGCTACGGGTGGTGACGGCGCGGCCGAGCGCGGCTGATGAGGCGGAGGCCGAGCACCGGCTTTATGGCGTGGTGCCGACCGAGGTGCGGTTTTCCACCGGGCAGTGGCTGGGAGAAGTGCAGGCGGAGATGGCGGCGATAGATCCGGAGCGGCCGCTGATTTTCGTTGGCGGGACGGGACTTTACTTCGATGCGCTCCTAAACGGATTCGCCGATATTCCACCCGTGGCGCCCGAGACGGTCCTTCAAGTTCAACAAGAGATTCAAGCGCTCGACGGGGCGAGACGGCTCGCGCTGTTGCAGGCAGAGGATCCGGTGAGTGCCGCACGGCTGGGCGTGGTTGACCCGCAGCGATTGACGCGGGCGTTGGCAGTCAAGCGCGCCACCGGGCGCACGCTGTCGAGCTTCCAGGATGCGCCGCAGGAGGGCTTGCTGGGAGACTTCAGGGTGGAGCGAATGGTGCTCGACCCCGACCGCGATGTGCTGCGTGAGCGCATTGCGCGCCGGTTCGCCGCGATGTTCGAGAACGGGGCGGTGGCGGAAGTGGAGGCGCTGCGGGGGCAGGGGCTCGATCCGTCCTTGCCGGTGATGAAGGCAATCGGGGTACCCGAGATCGGCGCGTGGCTCGAGGGGCGCAGCAGCAAGGAGGAGGCGGTGCGGCTCGCCACTATCGCCACCCAGCAATATGCCAAGCGGCAGCGGACCTGGTTTCGCAACCGCTTCGGGGAGTGGCCGCGGCAGTAGCGGGCCTTAGCGCGGACGCAAGAGGCCGAGGCGCTCGCGCATGGCAAAGCGGGCGACCAGAACCACGGCGACAAAACCAAGCCCGACCGCCAAACCGATCCAGATGCCCACGCCACGCATATCGAAGGTGAAGCCGAGGAGATAGGCGACCGGCATGCCGACCAGCCAATAGCCGATGATCGCCACGACCATCGGGATCTTGGTGTCGCTGAGGCCGCGCAGCGCATGGGCCGCGACGACCTGGGCGCCATCGACGATCTGGAACAAGCCCGCCACCGCAACAAAGCTTGCGGCCAGGGCCAGGGCATTATGGTTGGCCGGCTGGTCTGGGTCGAGAAAGATGGTGACGATGGCCGGTCCAAAAACCAGGAAGGCGAGGGCCGAGCAGGCCATGAACCCGGTGCCAAGGCCAAAGGCGGTCCAGCCGGAACGACCGATGGCAATGGGATCGCCGCGACCAAAGGCATGACCGACGCGGACCGTCGCGGCCGTGCCCAGGCCTAGCGGCACCATGAAGGCCGTGGACGCGCATTGCAGCGCAATGGCGTGGGCGGCCACTTCATCAGTGCCGAGCCGTCCCATCAGCAAGGCGCTGGCGGTGAAGAGGCCCACTTCGGCCAGAACGGTGATGCCGATCGGCGTGCCGACGCGGAAAATCTGACCCAGGCGCTTCCAGTCGGCGGCCCAGAGGCG
>JAQSXP010000072.1 GCA_029256605.1 Devosia sp.
CCAGCTTGGCCGCAATGGCGAGGCGCGCAAGCTTTATGGGCAGGCGCTGGCGCTGGCGCCCGGGGAAGCGGCGATCGAGGCCAATCTCGGGCTTTCCTACGCCATGACCAATGAACTGCCCCGCGCCGAGCAGCATCTGCGCCGGGCCGTCGGCATGCGCGGCGCCACGACCCGGGTGCGGCAGAACCTGGCGCTGGTGGTGGGCCTGCAGGGTCGGTTCGATGAAGCGCGCGCGCTTTATGCCGCCGAACTGCCGCCCGAGCAGGTGGAGAGCAACATGACCTATGTGCGCTCGCTGCTGAGCCAACAGAACCGCTGGGAGCAGGTCGCCAAAGGCTGAGGCTGTCTCGCGACGAGCTGTGCTTGCGCTTAAAGCCCCGTGTTCATCGGGGTGGCAAAAACCTTGATCATGGCGGGGGCCATGATGACGATGAACAGCACCGGCAGGAAAAACAGGATCAGCGGCACGGTCAGCTTGGGCGGCAGCGAGGCCGCCTTTTTTTCGGCTTCCGACATGCGGGTTTCGCGCCCTTCCTCGGCCATGACGCGCAGGGCCTGGCCGACCGAGGTACCGTAGCGATCGGCCTGAATCAGCGCGGTCATCACTGAGCGCACATTATCGAGCCCGGTGCGGCGCCCCAGATTCTCGTAAGCGCGGCCGCGATCTTCGAGAAACGACAATTCGGCCGTGGTGAGCGTCAACTCCTCGGCCAGCTCAACGCTTTGCTGGCCGATTTCCTTGGCCACGCGCTTGAAGGCATGTTCCATCGACATGCCCGCTTCCACGCAAAGCAGCAGCAGATCGAGGCAATCGGGCCAGGCCTTGCGAATGGAGGCCTGGCGCTTGGAGATGGCATTGCTGAGCAGGAGCTTGGGCAGGTAGGAGCCCGCCAGCCCCGCGCCGATGGCATAGAGAAGGCTGAGATAAACTGGTCGGTCCGGCGAGGGCGCCATGACAAAGAAATAAAAGCCCACCAGCACGAAGACGCCGATCGGCGTGGCAAAGCGCATGAAGAGGTGGGTGGTCAGATGCCCCTGCCCGCGAAAGCCGCCCATGGCGAGCCGGTCGACCGTGGCATCGTCCTGGAACGCCTTTTTGAGGTCGAACCGTTCGACGACCTTTTTCATATAGGTCTTGGTTTCGGCATTGCGGCGAATGGAGGAGCGGCCATCGCTGCCCAGGGCATTGCCGCGCAGGCGTGCCATTTCCTCGGCCCGCATCTTGTCGCGTTCGAGCGCCACCCGCTTGATGCGGGTTTTCATCTCGGTCTTGACGATGAGGCTCGAGCCAAAGGTGAACACCACGGCCGCCGCGGAGATCGCCGCCAAGACGGCAATCAGGAATTCGCGCTGGGTCAAAAGCTCGACAATGTTCACAACAGCCAGTCCTTGCCCGCGAGCCTAGAAATCGAACCGGATCATGCGGTTCATGACGAAGACGCCAAACGAGAGCATCACAAAGGCCACGCCCAGCCAGATATTGCCCAAGGGCGTGGTAAAGAGCGGGGCGAGATAGGAGGGCGAGACGACGCTGACCAGCGTGGCCACGACGAAGGGGAGTGAGCCGATGATGCCCGCGGATGCCTTGGCTTCCGAAGACATGGCCTTGACCTTCTGCTTCATCTTCTTGCGGTTGCGCAGCACCCGCGCCAGATTGCCCAGCGCTTCGCTCAGATTGCCGCCAGCCTGTTGCTGGACGCTGATGACAACGACAAAGAAGTTGACCTCGGCCAGTGGCACCCGTTCGAGCAGCACCTGCACCGCATCGGTCATCGACATGCCAAAGGCCTGCTGGTCGAGCACACGCTGGAATTCCGATTTGACCGGCTCCTTGGCGTCCTTGGCGACCACCCGGATGGAGTCGTTGAGCGGCAAGCCGGTCTTGACGCCGCGCACAATGGCTTCCACCGCATTGGGCAATTCGTCGAGGAACTTGTCCTGGTATTTGCGCCGCTTGCGGCTGACATACATGCGCGGCCCGAGATAGGCACCCGCCACGGCAAAGATGGCAGCGAAGTAGAACGGCACCTGCACCAGCACCAGCAGCAGAAAGAGCAGCACGCCGGCAATGACGCTGTTGCGGATAAAGGTCGCCGGCTTGATCGTCATCCCCGCCTGGAACAGCAATTGGGGCAGGCGCACGCGCTTTTTCTCATTGAGCGCATCGGTCTGGCTCTTGAGCGCGTCCTGCACGCTTTTGCGCCGCTGGTCGCGCACGCGGGCATTGTCGGCGGCAAGCCGGGTGCCGCGGTCGACCTTGAAGGCGGCGCGACGCTTGGCCGCCCGCCTGTTGCTGCCCAGCGCCGAAGGCACCAGGGCAAAGCCGGCGGCGCCGACCGCGACCATGGCAAGAACAGCAAGCAGGAGCGCGTTCACCGGTTAAGCCCCCAACAGCTCGTTCTGCTCGACATTGGCGTTTTCCAGCGCTTCCACCAGATTGGCTTCTTCGTTGAAATAGCGCGCCCGCTCGCTGAACTGGGGCTTGGTGATGCCGGTGGAGCGGTGGCGCCCCAAAAGCATGCCGTTCCCGTCTTCGCCCATGATGTCGTAAAGGAAGATATCCTGGGTGACGATCACATCGCCTTCCATGCCCAGCACTTCGGAAATATGGGTGATGCGGCGCGAGCCATCGCGCAGGCGGGCGGCCTGTACGATCACGTCGATGGAGGACACAATCATTTCGCGGATGGTGCGGCTCGGAAGCGCATAGCCGCCCATGGTGATCATGGATTCAAGGCGGCTGAGGGCTTCACGCGGCGAGTTGGCGTGGAGCGTGCCCATGGAGCCGTCATGGCCGGTGTTCATGGCCTGCAGCAGATCGAAGGCCTCGGGCCCGCGCACTTCGCCCACGATGATGCGTTCGGGGCGCATACGCAGACAGTTCTTGATGAGATCGCGCATGGTGATCTCCCCTTCCCCCTCCAGATTGGGCGGACGGGTTTCAAGGCGCACCACATGGGGCTGCTGCAGCTGAAGTTCGGCGGAGTCCTCGCAGGTGATGACCCGCTCGTCCTTTTCGATAAAGGCGGTGAGGCAGTTCAAGAGCGTGGTCTTGCCCGAACCGGTACCGCCCGAGATCAGCACATTGCCCCGCACACGCCCCAAAATGCGCAGCACTTCGGCGCCTTCGGGCGAGATCGAGCCGTATTTCACCAGCTGCTGGAGGGTCAGCTTGTCCTTCTTGAACTTGCGGATGGTGAGCGCAGCGCCATCGATGGCAAGCGGAGGCGCAATGACGTTGACGCGCGAGCCATCGGGCAGGCGCGCGTCGCAGATGGGGGAGCTTTCATCAACGCGGCGGCCAACCTGGCTCACGATGCGCTGGCACACATTCATCAGGTGCGCATCGTCGCGGAAACGCACATTGGTGAGCCGCACCCGGCCGCCCACTTCGATATAGCATTTCTGCGAGCCGTTCACCATGATGTCGGCGATGTCGTCGCGCGCCAGCAGCGGCTCCAGGGGGCCATAGCCCAGCACGTCGTTGCAGATATCTTCGAGCAGGTCTTCCTGCTCGGAGATCGACATGATGATGGATTTGAGCGCGATGATCTCGGCGACGATGTCGCGGATTTCCTCGCGCGCCGCGTCCTGGTCCATGGTGGCCAGCTGCGACAGATCGATGGAGTCGATCAGCGCATTGAAGATGGCCGACTTGGTGGCGAAATATTCCTTGTCGCGCTGCGCATCGACGGGGGTGCGCACATCGACAACTTCTTCGCCGCGCAGGCGGTTGGCGGCGGCTTCCTCGCTGGCGCGGCGCGCCGGATCGGGGCGGGGCGCACGCTCGACCGGCCGCGCCGGCGGAGCGACATTGACGCCGGGGGTGTTGCCGCCAAAGGATGTACGCTTACCAAACATGCTCGTTGTACCGTTCTAGCCGGCGCTCGCCAAAGCGCCTCAGGCTCGCTTTTTCAGGAATGAAGGCATTTTAAGCCCGGAGGACTTGCCTGCCGCGCCCGGCGCCTGCCGGCCGGTGACATGCAGCCCAACGGCGCGGAACACCTCGTTGATCTTGTTGTTGGCCGAGACCTCGGCGATCATCTGGCCGTTATTGGCGGCGGTGCCAAAGAGCGCGGCATCAAAGGGCACCTGACCCAAGAGCCGGCACTCAATGGAACTGGCAAATTCGCTGGCGCTGATCTCGGGCCGGCGCGGCAGGCCGACCTTGTTGAGCACGAGGCTGGGCGCGCTTTCGGTGGGGCGCAGCGCCTTGATCGTGTCCGAGAGGTTCTTGGCATTGCGCAGATTGGCCAGGTCCGGCTCGGCAACGATCACCACTTCATCGATGGTCGCAAGGGTATGGCGCACCCAGGCATTCCAGGTGTGGGGAATATCGAGCACGACCACGGGCATCGAGGTCTGGCACATCTCGATGATGCCCTCGAATTCGCGCTCCTCGAAATCATAGGTTTGGTCGAGCGTGACCGGCGCAGTCAGCAGGTTGATGTGGTTGGCCGCCTTGCTCATCAGGCGATCCAGCATGGTCTGGTCGACCTTCTGGTTGGCCATCAGCGCATCGGCCAGGCCATGGGGCGGATCCTGGTTGAAGTTGAGCCCGGCCGTGCCAAAGGCGAGATCCATGTCAACGATCAGGGCATCCTGGCGCAGGGTTTGGGACACCATCCAGGCGACGTTGTGGGAGATGGTGGAGCCGCCGGCGCCGCCCTTGGCCGACACAAAGCCCACGGTGCGCCCGATCGGAGCGGCCCCATCGGAGGCAAAGAGCTCGGTGATGGCGCCGACAATGGTCTGGGAGGTGGCGGGCAAAACGATATATTCGGACACGCCCGAGCGGATCAGCTCGCGATAGAGCATCACGTCGTTGACATGGCCGAGCACGATCAGGCGCGTAGAGGCGTCGCAGACTTCGGCGAGGCGCTCGAGCTCGCGCGAGATCTCGTTGGGCTGGAGCGTGGTTTCAACGATGACGAGATTGGGGGTGGGGTTGGATTTATAGGTCTCCACCGCCCCGTCGAGCCCGCCATTATGGGTGGTGAGGGCGACCTTGGACATGCGCCGGTCGTGAATGGCGCTTTCCACCAACTGGGCAGTCTGGCTGTTTTCGCAAAAGGCCTGGATGGTGATGCGCGGAATGAGGCGGGCGCCCGAGGCAATCTCGGCCGCACCTTCTTCGGTCTTGCGGGGCTCGGGGGTCAGAAAACTCATTACACTATTCTCCTTGGGCGCCTGCTGCCGGCTCAATCGAGCATGAAGCCGACTGAGCCGCTGAAGCCGCCGCGCATTTCGGCGCGCCCGCCCACGCCGTACATGGTTTCCAGCTTGCCCAGGAACACCGCCTCGGCATCGCTGGCCGGCTCGCTGAAATCGGTGGGCACGGCGATGGTGCCGTGGGTGGGCTGCACCAGATAGGGCGTGACGAGGATCACCAGTTCGGTTTCCTGACTCTGGTACTGACGCGAGCGGAACAGCGCGCCCAGGATCGGAATATTGCCCAGCCCCGGCATCTGGTTGATGCCCTGGCTGGTCCGCTCCTGCAGCAAGCCGCCGATGGCGAGGGTCGTGCCGGCTGGCAGCTCGATCGAGGTCGAGGCACCGCGCTTGCTCAGGGAGCCATCGGTCTGCGGCTCGGATACGCTGGTCTCGACGGTGAGGCCGATCTGGCCATTAGACTTGACGATGGGGGTAAAGTCGAGCTCGACGCCATAGGGCTTGTAGTTGGTGATCCGGCGCCCATCGGCGTCAAGATCGTAATAAGGCAGTTCCCCGCCGGCCAGGAAATTGGCGGTTTGTCCGGAAACGGCCGTCAAGGTCGGCTGCGCCAGAATCCGCAGGGCGCCGCGGGTTTCCAACGCGCGGATTTCGGCATCAATGTTGACATTGGCGATGGGGAAATTGCCGGTCACGCCATTGGTGGTGAAGTTGCTGCCCGCAGTGACATTGTTGAAGCCGAGATTGACCCCGCCAATAACCGCCGTGCCCGCGAGATTGATCCCCAACTCCTTGGCGGTGCTGCGGTTGATCTCGGAAACGGTGACCTGCAGCATGACCTGCTGGGCGCCCGAGACATCGATGATGTTGGCGACGTTTTCGGGGTCGCCGGCGAACTGGCTCGCCACTGCAAAGGCGCGATCGCGATCCTCGGCGGACTGCACCGTGCCGGTCAGGACGACGCGGTTGACCTCTTCGCCCGCCGCGCCAAGGGTGACGGACTCCACGCGGATATTGGAGCCGGGAATAACGCGGGCCAGCGCGCCTTGCAGCGCATTGCCGACCTGGGAGGGTTCTTCGAGCACCTTGATGTCCAGAATGCTGATGGTGCGGCCCTGGTCATCGAGAAAGAAGATATTGGTATCGCCACCGCCAATGCCCTGCACGACCGCGCGGGTGCGGGTGCGCATGATGGCGGCCGCCACCGTGGGCTGGGACACGATCACCTCAGCCACCCCGGCGGGCAGGTCGACGATCATCGACTTGTTAAGCGCTATCGTGGTGGAGCGAACCGCGCCGTAAGCGGCGGCGGAAACGGTGAGTTGGGCGTCCTGTGCGTGGGCCGGGGCGGTCGCGGCCGTCGGAAGCAGCAGCGCGGCGCATAGCGTTGGCATCAGGCAGCGGGACAGGGCAGAGCGGGACAGGCGGGCGGCGGGGCTAAACATGGTTTTCACCGCTTACTGGAGCGCAACCGCGCCGGGCACGGAGGCTGCGGGCTCTGATTGGCTGACCGCGGCCGGCACAATTGCCGGAAGGGCCGCATTGGTGGCTGGGCTGGATTCACTGCCGCTGGGCTGGATCTGCGAGTTGCCCGACATGACGCTTTGCTCGCCATCGAGCGCAAGGTCAGCGACAGCTCACCCTGGGAGGTGGAATTAACGAGGGTTTCGGCCTGGGCGGGATCAAGTTCGAGAGTCGCGATGGTGGCGTTCTCGAAGGCCTGCCCCTGCGTGCCCGAGCCCGAACCGGAGTCGGTCTGGTTCGCATCGGTCTGCGTGCCCGCGCCGGTGGCGCCCACTTCCCCCAGGCGCGTGCCGATGGCAAGGACGCGCACATTGGGCAGCACGACTTCGCTGACCTGCCCCATTTCGGTGGAGCGGGTCAGCAGCACATCGACATGGTCATTGGGCACGATGAAGCCGCCGGCAGCGGTGGCGGGGGCGACGGGCACCGAAACGCCACGTTTGCCGGGCGCCAGCACGGCCGAAAGATAGCCCTGCCCGGTGGTGACCAGCTTTTCCTGCCGGATGGGCTCGCCGGGGAAGAATTCAAAACGGGCCACGGCGCCCGTCAGTTCGGCGGGCGCTTCGGGCATGGACGAGATCGTTACATATTCGGGGCGCAGGGCGCTTTCGGGCCAGTCCTGCCACTGCACGGCAGTGGTCGACAAGCGCTCGCCGACGCCAATGGGAGCGGCTGCAACGAGGATCTGCGTCTTGGTTTCAACGGGCGCGGCCTGGGTAACCACTTGCGGGGCCGGCTGTTCGCCGCCGCGCAGAACCAGGATTGCGGCAAGACCACCGGCGATTAGTGCTACCAGCAACAGTATCAGACGCGCCGGCCTCATTGCCTACTCCGCTTGGTGGAGGGGCACGGCCGCCCCTCAATGCACCAGACAATGACGCCAAAGGGTCAAAGTTTGGTTAAGGGAAGCTTGGCAATCGGAGTTAACGGGCTGCTAAGACTTGCAAAATGCATGATGAGCCGAGTTGATCGGCGGCTCTACTCAAGACTTACGCGGCGAGGCGCTCGAAGATAGCTGAATTGGAGTAGACCAGCAGGCCCGCGATCGCCAGGGCAACGCCATAAGGCACTCCAGACTTGCGGTCATGCAGCCGCTCGAGCCAAACGAAGCGGGCGAGCAAGGGGGTGAGGGGCAGCTGGCGCAGGGCGAGGATGCCCAGGGTCAGCACTCCACCGAGCAGTGCGGCGTAAACGAGGTAGGGCAGAGCCAGGCCAAAGCCGAGCCATAGCGTCGTCGCTGCCGCGAGCTTGGCATCGCCGCCACCAATCCAGCCCAGCGCGAAAAAGGCAAAGCCCACTACCAGCACCGCGAGGGCACAAGCGATGTGCATGGCCACGAGCTCAAGCGGCAGATCAATCGCCAGCGCCATCAGGGCAAAGCCCGCCACCAGCAGCAGCACCAGCTTGTTGGAGATGCGCATGGTCAACAGATCTGAGGACGCGGCGAAGGCCATGGCGAAGGGGAAGAACAGCAGGGCAATCGTGGACAAGTGGGAACTCCACCAGCGGTAAAGCGACCGCCAGGCGCGAGCATGGCGGGGTGTGGTTAAGGGATGGTGAAGGAGGCGCTTTGAGCCTGTGAACGACAAAGGGAGGGCAGCAAGCTGCTCCTCCCTTCGCTCAGTCACGTTAAGGCGACCTGCAATGCCAGTAAATAGGGTGCCTAGGTTGCCACCCAGAAGAGTGATTGCCGTGATGATCGCCACCGAGATCAGTGCGGCGATCAGGCCGTATTCGATAGCCGTCGCGCCGGACTCGTCCTTAGCGAAACGTGCGAAAATATTCATTCCCAAGCTCCTTGCTCTACGTCATCGGGTGACGCCATCGTCCGACAGGTCACGCATCGAACATGGCCTCAAACTATGCGGCAGCTGTTGAGATTGAGTTAAACGAAAGCGAACCCAAGTGTTCGAATTGCTTATGATAAGCAAGACATTAACGGAAACATTTGCATTTTATCGGCGCAGTGCAAGTCGCAGCCAAATAGTAATGTCACAAATACTTCTGAGCGGCAATAACCGCGCCAAGCGCCGGTGCTAGAACTGCTGCGTTGTCGCTTTATTTACCAATCTGGGTAAGTGTAGCGCTGTTGTACCCCAGTGCGGATCCGCCCATGCGCTCCCGTGTCGTCACTTGCCTTGTTGTTCTTTTCGCTCTCGCTCCGATGGCGGCTGTGCAGGCCGCTGAGAGCGGTCCGATCAGCGTCAGCGTCAACATGGCGCGCGTGCTGCGCATCAGTGCACCGGCCGCGACAGTGATCGTGGGCAATCCCGGCATTGCCGATGTGACCATCCAGGATGCCAAAACGCTGGTCTTGACCGGCAAGAGCTATGGCCAGACCAATCTCATCATCCTCGACAATGTCGGCAACCCAATTGCCGATACGCTGGTCGATGTGGTGCAGATGAGCTCGAGCGTCGTCACCGTTTATCAGGGCCTGCAGCGCACCAGCGTGGCTTGTGCACCGATCTGCCAGCCCACCATCATGCTGGGCGATCAGAACGAATATACCGCCAATACGCTAGCCTCCTCGCAACTGGTGAACTCCGCCACCGGCAACTAGGCTTTTGACCCTTTGTTAACCACTGCAGCACAGGGAAGTTGCCCTGCCGTTGTTGCTAACCATGGCTTAGCTTAGCCACCGCTAAGGTCGCGTTGCCAAAGCGAGCACCGCGATGATCCGAATGTCCTTAGCGTCCATTGCCAGAGCCAGGCGCCCGCGCGCCGGCCGTGCCTTTGCCGCTGACAATGGCGGCGCGGTGGCGGTGGAATTTGCCCTCCTCGCCCTGCCCTTCTTTGCCATTATCGGCGCTATTTTGCAGACTTCGTTGGTGTTCCTGTCCACCCAGGTGCTGGAAACCGCGGTGCAGGATGCTTCACGACTGATCCGCACCGGGCAGGCCAAGACGGCCGGCTTCGACCTCGTGCGGTTCCGCGGCGAAGTGTGCAACCGGCTTTATGGCTTGTTTCCCGATTGCAGCGGTCTGCATGTCCGGGTGACCACCGTCAACGACTTCATCAGTGCCACGCCGTCGGTGCCGATCAGCGCCAATTGCACCGACAATTGCGAGTGGTCACTGCCCCCCGTCTACGATGGCGGCGCAGGATCGAGCTACGTCCTGGTGCAGGTCTATTTTCAGTATCCCATCATAGTCGACATTGGCGGGCTCGGGCTCGCCAATCTGCCCGGCAGCAAGCGGCTGCTGGGCAGCACGACCGTATTCAGAAACGAGCCGTTCTCATGAGGATGTGGCGGCAACTTGCGCAGTTACTCGCCCGCTGGCGCGGGGACAACCGGGGCGCAGCGGTAGTCGAGTTCGCTTTAATTCTGCCCGTCATGCTCACGCTTTATGTCGGCTCGATCGAAGCGAGCGTGCTGATCACCATGGACCGCAAGGTGCAGTCCGCGGCCGGCGCCGTGGGCGACCTCGTCGCGCGGTCGGACGACCAGATCAGCGCCGACCAGCTCCGCAACTATTTCCAGGCCGCATCGGGCATTCTGTCCCCCTATTCGGCCGATACGCTCAAGCAGGTGGTCACCTCGGTGCAGATCCGCAAGGACGGCACGACGCGGGTGGACTGGTCGCGTGGCTTTAATGGTGGAACCCCACGCACCAGCTTTACCCTGCCACGGGAAATGAAGGATATCGTCTGGGACAGAACGCGGGACAAATATATCATCGTGGCGGAGGCCTCGACTGCGTTCCAGCCCATGTTCGGGCTGGTATTCACCCAGGCCATTTCCCTCTACCGGCAGAGTTTTTTCATGCCGCGCTTCCAGGGCGATCGCATCCAGTGCGTGGGCTGCTAGCTCGCTTGCGCGGCCTCCATCATCGTGCCACAAGCCCGGCATCTGTCCACAGCCGGAATTTGCCATGACTGATACTCTCATCCCCGTCTTCGATATTGGCGGAGTCTTTGTGGACTGGAACCCGATGTATCTGTTCCGCAAGCTCTTTGAGAGCGAGGAAGAGGCATTGTGGTTTCACCAGCAGATCTGCACGCCTGACTGGAACCTCGAATTCGATGCCGGCACGCTGTATTCGGAAGGCGTCGCCAAGCTGGTCAGCCGCTTCCCCCGCTACTGGCGCGAGATCCAGGCGTTCGA